>NZ_FRAU01000002.1:300000-388452 GCF_900142415.1 Rhodothermus profundi | reverse complement strand
GGGCCGGTGCTGGGCACCGGCGCGACGTTCACGACCTACCTGCCGCCGGGATCGAACTACATTCAGCTGACGGTGCAGAGCAGTGACGGGCAGACATACACCGTCACGCGAGAGATCTATGTGGAGTATCTGTGTGAGGACGAGCTGGGGACACCGTGCAAGCGAGCGGGTGATGATTCGCTGCAGGTAGTTCGGGAGCGGTTGGAGGCGGCGTGGCCGTTGGAGGCGGTGCTGGCGGGGGTGTATCCGAACCCGGCGGGGGATCAGGTGGTGGTGCGGTTCGGGTTGCCGACGGCGTCGGAGGTGGAGCTGGTGGTCTACGACGTGCTGGGCCGGGAGGTGGTGCGTCGGCGGCCGGGTCGCATGGCGGCGGGCTGGCACCGGGAGGTGCTGGCGACGGGCTCGTGGCCGGCGGGGCGCTACGTGGTGGTGTTGCGGGTTGGTGAACGGACGCTGACGCGGACATTGATGCGGATTCGGTAAGCAGCGGGGCCGGGGCCAGGTCTGGCCCCGGTCCTGTTGGTCTGAAGCACGCAGCAAAAAGCTGGGGGGCATTATGCGGATAGCCTGGTTACTGGTCGTGGTCATGCTCTGGGGTTGCAGTTTACTGGGGGTGTCGAATCAGGAGCATCCGATCTGTCGCAAGCTGGAGCTGGTAGTACCGCCGGAGGGCCATGGGCCCTATGCGTTCATCTGTCTGGACGGCCAGCCCTGGCGGCCCGATTCGGTGCTCGGAACGCTGGACTATATCCTTGAGTCCGGTGAACGCGTGCATTACCTTGTGTTGTTTTTTACGCTGCGCGATCCAACACCTGCGCTTCCGTTCTATGAAGCCGTCCTATCGCTCAGCCTTTACGAAAAGCCGCTCCAGACCAACACCACGTATTATCTATTCAATTCTAATCCATACCTCAGAAAGCTTGTTGCCAACGGAACTTACACAAAAGAGGTTTTAGGAGAAATGGGCCGTTTCCGTGAAACAGAAGGCGATGTTTTCTTAGCCGCGTACTGGATTGCGCGGGAGGATTCGTTGCGGAGTTGGGTGCGCTTCAGCCGGATCGACACGGTGCAGACCGAGCCATTTCTGTTGGTGTTTTACGAGGGGGCTTTTGAGGTAGTGCTTTCGCCGTTCAGTCGGGATCCGGCCTGGAGTCGGTATCCGGACGCGAAGTTGCATTTTCAGGGGCGGTTTCGGGTGCCGGCCGTCACGTGGGATTATCTGCACCGCTGCTGGCGGGAACGCAACTGCCTGCGCGTGGGGTTGCGCACGCTGTGACAATAGCCATGCGAGCCCGTTGCCTGCTGCGGGCCGCCTGCTGCCTGCCAGCCTTCCTGAGCGGCTGCCTGCTGCTCGAGGCCGACGAGCTCTTCGTCGTGCTGTCGGTGCCGCCCTCGCTGCCTACAGCCCAGCTGCAACTGACGCTCAACGGCCGCCCCTTTCCGATCGAAGGCGCCCGCATCGGACGGGTCAACGTGCCCTTCTACCGCACCTTCATCCTGCGGGGCCTGACCTGCGATCCAGACACGCGGGCGCGCCGCTACTATGTGCAGCTGACGCTGCAGGTAGACCCCTTGAGCGTGCGCCTGAGCCGGCAGCCCCTGCGTCCGGGCTATGCCAGCGTGCTGTTGGAAGAGTACGATGACATCTATCGGTTGACCCACTTTACGCTGGCGGCGGATACGACGCAAAGCTGGGTGCAGTTTACGCAGATCGACCCGGTTGGCGGGCAGTATGCGGGCGTGTTTGCGGCGGTGCTGGTGCGGCAGGCGAAGCCGTTGCCGGCGTTTGCGCCTCGGAGCCGGCTGGCGCGGTTCGACACGTTGAGGGTGCGGGGTCGTTTTGAAGGCCAGGCGATGGAAGGATTTCCGCGCTACATCCCCTGCACCTGGTGAGCCTATTTACAGCACGCCGTACAGAAACAGCGAAATGCGGACGACCACCACGTCGGCCAGCAGAATCAGCAACGATGAAATCACCACGGCCTGCATCGCAGCCTGTCCGACCTCGCGTGTGCCCCCCCGCACCGTATAGCCCAGGTAGCAGCTTACGATTCCTACCAGAAAACCAAATACGCTGGTTTTGAGCGTATCGACCAGCAGATCTGAAAAGCGCAGGCTGGAGAAAGCACTGTTCCAGAAAAGCCGGTAGTCCATATCGGCCGAGATGACCGACTCAAGGTAACCACCGGCCAGCGCAATCATGTTCGTCCAGGTCGTCAGCACGGGAAACATGACGATGCAGGCCAGCACGCGGGTGATTACCAGATAATGAAAGGGCTTGAGCGCTGCCACTTCGAGCGCGTCGATCTGTTCGGTCACCCGCATCGAGCCAATTTCAGCGGCCATCCCGGCTCCCAGGCGTCCGGCCAGCACCAGCGAGGTAATGACCGGGCCAATTTCCTTAAACACCGACAGCGCCAGCATGCTGGGCAGCACGGCTTCGGCCCCGAAGCGGGCGAGCGTGCCTCGGCTCTGCATGGCCAGCACCACCCCGATGGCCATCCCGGTAACGGCCGTCAGGATGAAGCTTTTTGATCCTGCTTCGTCCATCTGACGGATCAGCTCGCGCACCTCGTAAGGGGGCCGCCATACCTCCCGGAAAAACCGGACGATGAACAGCACCAGGCCACCTGCCCGCTCGAAAAACGCACGTCCCAGCCGTTCGGGGGGCCGCTCCGGGAGGTCCAGTGTTTCCGGTTCAGTAGGCATAGCGCCACAGCAGGTTAATGCGCAGGGTTGTTCCCTGGCTGGTTACGCGTACAATCATGGCATCGAAGATGGTGTATTCAACTGTAAACTCGGTATACGCTTCGGTTCGTTGCGTGACGGTATTGCTGCTAAAAGCAATCGGCCGGCTCACCGCGGCGAACAGGCGGGGGGAGACGTACTTTCCGACCGTCAACTTGGCGCCTCGCAGGCCGTCGGGCTCGATCTCGACCACGTCAAGTCCGAGCTCTTCCCCGGCGAGTCCCTCCACGACCCCGGCCAGTTGCCCGAGGGCTAGCCCTGCCCCACGTCCCAGCAGTCCCCTGTTGGCGTTGCGGCCGGGTGCCAGCGAAGCGAGCGCCTGTCCGGCAGGTCGACCGAAAACAATGTAGGAGATAATGTCAGGCAATTCGAGACCGGCCGGGTTCTCGGAGGTAAACTCCAGCTTGAGCCGGTCCAGCCGACCGCTGACGGCCAGCAAGATTGTTACCTGACTGGCCTGATCTTCCCGCGAGGGCACCACGTAGCGTGCCTTCAACGTAAGCTCCGGATCGTCGGCGGGACCGTTGAAGGCAAGCGTGCCTTCGGTAATCTCGAACCGTTTGCCGAACTGAACGATGTAGCTGCGTTCAGGGATCACCTCAATGGTCCCAAAGAGCTGCAGGTCTTGATAGGGTTCTTTCTGGACTGTCAGGGTTCCGGTAAACTGTACATTCATCTCGGGGTTCGCATTTGAGCGCAGCCACACGTCGCGCTCCATATGTAGATTCAGGCGCATGCGTGCAGCTTCGTAAAAGTCGAACGTGGTCGTGTCTTCTTCGGTAATGCGCACGCCAAAATACTGGCGCAGCATCTGCAGATCCGCCTCGGTGAGCTGGACCGGCTCCAGATCGGCTACCGAGGTCTGTTCGATCAGGTAGAAGTCGGCGCTGACGATCTGCAGATCACCTTCCAGTTCGGGTTGTTCGGTGGTCCCTGTCAGCCGGAGTGAGCCGGAAAGGACGGTGCGGTAGGCCCGATTATCGGCGGCCAGGAACGAACGAGCCCGCATCTGCAGATCGAGCGTGCCCAGCGTCAGCGCCTTGAATTGTACGGTGCCGCTCCCGGTGAGACGGCCGCCCGAGTGCAGCTCGAAGGCCGTGAGTATCATCCGGTCGCCTTCCATGCGGGCCTGCGCCCGGATGCCGCGGTACGTAACGCCCAGCTCTGGCAGATAAACCGCTCCGTCGAAAAGCTCGGCCTGTCCGTGCAGTTGCGGCGCGGCCAGAGTACCGCCTATGTGGACCTGCCCGACCAGCCGTCCCCGCAGATGGCGCAGGATTTCAGGATCCAGGAACGGCTGCATCCAGGCAATGGCAAACGTGTCGGCGGCCAGCATGAGATCAAGCGGGGCCTGGTCCGGATCAAACGGCGGTGCTTCAGGCGGCACCTGCAGCCGCAAATCTAGCGGAACCGTGCCACGCAGCGTCAGGGTGCTGGCGTCGGCCTGGTGTTGCAGGCGCGCATCCACCTGGAGACGCAGACTATCGTATTGCAGATCGAGCTGCAGGTCGCCGACTGGACGCCCTTCTGAGACCAGATCAAGCAGCAGTTGGCCGCGCAAAGAGGGCGCTGTCGCTGGACCGGTCAGGTCGATCGTGCCGCTGAGCGCTCCCCCCAGGCCGCCCAGGTCGAACAGGTCGGTAATGGTTTCCAGGCGAAAGTGTTCAAGCGTCAGCACAAAGCTTTGCGTGCCGTTCGGATCGATCACGCCGTCGGCGGCCAGTTGCTGATCCTGCGTTTCGGTGTAGAGCAACAGGCCCTGGACGCGGTAGGCTTCACCATAGGTGAATGTGGCTGGTTGCAACAGACGCCAGCGCGCATCGTGCAGCCGTAGATCGAGCCGGGTTAGTTGGATGGTTTGTTGTTTCGGAAGTACCTGTCCTTCGATTCGGGCAGCATGGTGACGGTCAGCCTGCATGCGGAGCTCATAATCTGCCTGCTGGCCATCATAGCGCAGTTCGGCGCGGGTGTTTTCGATCTGGAACGTGCCCAGCGTTAACAGACGCACCTGCAGGCGGGCTTCGGCTCTGGCCAGACGGCGCTCCCGGTCGAGCTCACCGGCGGTGCGTCCTTCCAGTTCGACCAGCCGCAGGTCGTCGTAGATCAGGTTTTGCAGCGTCCAGCTTCCCTCAAAGCGGAGTTGTCCGGGGCGCCCATAGGCACGCGCCTCAATGCGCCCGTCATCCAGCGCCAAGAGCCGGGCTCCCACCAGCCGTCGCAGTGGTTGCAACCGACGCAGATGAATGTGCAGCGTCAGCTCGGACCGGCGCGTCCCTTCTGGATCGACAAGCGCCACCTGCCCCCCACCCTGCACCTCCATCACGTTACTGCGGAGCTGCAGCGTATCCAGGTGCAGCGTGCCTTCGGCCATCGAAAAACGAGCCTCCAACCGGTCAAGAGTCAGCGCGTCAAGATGGGCACCCTCGCTGTGCAGGTGCCCCTGCACCTGCATCGTAGCCGGATCCAATCCCTGTCCTTCCAGCTCGGCCTCTAGCGACAGACGGGCTGCGAGGGTATCGATTCCTATCAGCGGCATGGGATCCAGTTGTTCGGCCGTCAGCGACAGGGCATAACGAGGTGCTGCGCCGTCCAGCGCCAGCTGTGCGGTAAAGCGGGCCTGTCCATCGGCCACGCCCAGTTGTCCGCTTGCCTGCCACCGACCCGCCGCGGCGGTCAGACGGAACTGGCCGGAGACCGGCCGCCCACCGATCTGCGACGCATCCAGCCGAAGCCGGCCGGTAAGCTGCATGGCACGCGGATCCGTTCCCCGGCCATGAAGCGTCATCACCCCGTTGAGCCGGGTCTGCGGTCGCGGCGATCCGGTCCAGGCTGCCAGATCAACGCCACGAAAAACGAGTCGCTCAACGGTGTACACCGGCCGGGTTGTCAGCGAGTCGACCCGGGCACTTAGCTGGAGCATGCCTTCGGGCCAGCTTGCCTGCACTGTCAGCGTGAGCAGGCGACGCCGGAGCGTGGCTTCCAGCAGAGCAGCGTTCAGTGCCTGCGCATTCAGGCGGGAAGCTTGCAGGTTTAGCACAAGGCTGGCTTCCGCATTGTCCAGCGTAGCGCCTCGGAAAAATCCCTCAAAGGTCCCGTTAAGCCGAGAAGTCCAGGCGGGCGTGATTGCCTTCAGATTTACCCGTTCCAGCCGTCCTCGATCCACCTGCCAGTAAGGTCGCCGGGCCAGCGGCCGGCCGCGCAGTCGAAACGTCACCCGCCCGTCCTCCAGGCCGAATTCCGGGATGGCCGTCAACCATCCGCGGCGCATCCGAAGCGGTACGTGCACCGGCGCCAGCCGATACGGCCCGTAAATCAGGCTGTCCAGTTCAAGCGTCGCCTCCAGACGAAGCGTCTGCGGCGTTCGGCCGCTGCCCCGCATCTGCAATCGGCCGCTGACAGTGCTGCGCAGCGTGTCGCCCAGCAGGGCTGCTACATCAACCTGGTCCAGCATGAACGGTCCCACCGCATAGACGGGTCTTGAAGCGTTGAAGAACCAGCCTTGCCCCCGAATTCGTCCGCCGGCCAGTTGTGCGTTCAGGTCCAGGCGCACCGTGTCCCCCCGCACCTGCACAGCCAGACGTCCCCCCTCGATCACCGCCCGGTTCAAGTGCGAGGGTTGCAGCGTCAGTTGCCCGTCCAGGCGTTTGGTCCCCGTCCCTTCAATCCAGAAGCGCAGGTTTACCTGTCCGGTCCAGCTCGGGTCGTCCAGTAAACGAGCCGGATTCAGGTCCCGGAGCCTGCCGACCAGGCGAAACGAAGGGGTCTCGGTAAATGGACGGCCCCGCCCCTCCACCTGCAATTGCGCGCCCTGCAGGCCGGTCTGCGCCGTCAGGCTTCCCTCTCCCTGCCTGAAATGCATCCGAAGTTGCGTGGCCTCTAGGCGATAGGTGCCCAGCTGTGCCGCAGGCATCTCCAGCTCTACGGTCCCGTTCAGGCCCTGCAGCGACGGCCCTTCCAGATTGACTGCAAGCTGCAGATTAACTTGGCCGCGCGGCCCTCCGAAAAAGGAAGGATCCAGACGATTCAACCGCATGGCCGCCTGGTATCGCACGGCTCCCTCCGTGAAGGGCGTAAAGGCGGCGGTTAGCGTTAGCGCTCCTTCGCTGTCGGTGCGCAGGTTGGCCTGCACCTGGAGCAACCGGCCACTGCCCCGTACCGTCAGGAATCCCGCCACGGTTCGTTTCGGATCCGAAACGGAAGTAAAGGGCATCAGGTCGTAAAGCGCCAATGGCTGCGCTTCCAGCCGAAACTGCACATCCTCGACCTGGCCGGTGTCGGCTGGAAGCAATAGCGTGCCGCTTCCGACCACCTGGCTGCGCGTTGAAACGATCCGCAACGTGTCGAGCAAAAAGCGCCGGTTGCGCAGTGCCAGGCGCGTCATGAGGCGCACCGAATCGGCCGCACCGGGCGGCTGGAGCACCGCCTCCAGTTGGCGAACAACAACCGAAGGCCATCCCTGCACAGGAAGGCGCAGCGTATCGAGCCGCAGGTTCAGGCGATGCAGCCGCCAGGTCGAGTCAGCCTCCGGAGGATAGAAGTGCAGCGTTGCCGTCCCGTTGCGCAATGTCAATTGATCTATCCAGAGGTTCGGTGCGGTCTCGGTTGCAGAAGTTGTTGTGCTAGAGGTATCGGTTGGGTCTGCGAGCAGGCGCGCCAGATCCCAGGTGAGGTCGGCCTGCTGCGTCAGGTGCAGGCGCGGCCGGATCAGCCGTACCCACCGCAGATGCACGCGTCGTTTCAGCAGGGCCTCCGGGACATAGGCAACTTCCAGTGCATCCAGGGCCAGTAGCGTCCGGCCTGTTGAATCGCGCAGCGCAACATCGTAGAGCGCAAAAGTTCGCACGAAATTGCCCTGCAGTGCACCGATTTCCAACCGACCGCCCTGTAATTGAGCGCTCACCTGCTGTTCGATCAACCGCCGCACCTGATCCCGTCCCCAGGAAGTCTGGAGCATCAGGAGCAGCAGTCCCCCCAGCGTCACCGGTATGCCTATCAACACCAGCAGTGTCCATCCAAGACGGCGCAGCCACCGGCGCGCAGGCGATGTTGCAGGCATGGATTCCATAGACCGGGCGATCAGAAAGTCTGGCCGATGCTCAGGTGCAACCGAAAGCGGCGCTGCCAGTGGGCTTCAGGAGGCCGAGCAGTCAGCCCCTGGCGGTAGCGGTACACATCGGCCGGATTGCGCAGGTCTTCGTAGCTTGGATTCAGCTTGTAGGCCAGATCCAGTCGAATGAAGCCAGCCGGAGTCTGGTAGCGCAGGCCCAGGCCAGCGGCCCATCGGAAAGCCGAGGTGCGCAGGCGGAGCTGGTCCTGCGCGAGCTGCCCTCCATCCAGAAAGACAGCGCCCTGCCAGTCGCTGCTGAATCCGGGCAACCTGAAGCGCAGCTCCAGGTTGATTATCAGCTTGCGGTTGCCCCCTATCGGCTCATAGTAAATTGTGGTATCGCCTTTGCTGACCTGCAGTCGGGTTATCTTGGGTCCGAGTTGTTGGAGTCCCCATCCGCGCACATCGCTGCTTCCTCCGGCATAGAAAAGGATGGGATCAAAGCGGTTTTCGTAGCGCAGGCTATCGGCGCGCCCCAGGCGTCCGGCCAGCGCATCGCGGCTGCGGTGCAGGGGTTCCAATCTGCCGATGAGCAGGCGCCCGGCCAGTACGCTGCGGCGCGTGAGGGGGAGGTACCCGATGAGCTCAGTGCCCAGCCGGTAGTATTCCACTTCCGAGCCAATCAGCCCCCCGCCCAGCTCAGCAAAGGGTCGGATAAGATATCCACGACGCGGATTGAAATAGTTGTTTGTCCGTCCAAAGGTGGCGGTTACGGAGAGGATGCTTTTGTCGAACAGATCCCGGGTACTGGTGGTGTCGCGACGCTGCTGAGTGAGCTGCAATGCGCGGCTGAACGCGTGCTGCAGCGTAATGGTTCGAAAAGGGTAAATTTCATAAAACAGCGTGGTATTCAGCCCGAACTCGCGGGTGTTGATCTGGAGCGGTTCGTTGCTGTCTTCCAGCAGGGGGTCGCGCTGGTATTCTAAAAACGGAGAGAGCAACAGCTCCATCCGTCGAGAGAACAGATAAGGCTGGCGAAACAGCGCGCTGAAGCGGAACACCCGGGGAGGCGGCGTGCCGGGTCCGCGTCGGGCCAGCAGGCCGGTTTGCGCTACCAGGTGCAACGTAAGCGTGCGGGCGTCGCCCAGAAAATTGCGGTGCGTCCAGCGCACTTCGGCTCCCAGCCCCTCACTGCGTCCGAAACCGCCCTGCAGCACCAGAAACCGCAACGCCGACTCGGCCACCCGGTAGCGTACCGTTACCGTACTGTCGCGCGGCTGCGGTGGAATGTCGGCCAGTGCCACCCGGAAAATTTCCAGTCCGAAAAGCTGGCGTTGCCCTTCCACCACCTTGCGTTGTGAGAATACGTCGCCCACCCGGAAAGGAAGCTCCCGGCGCAGCACCCGATCGCTGACCCGCCGATTACCCTCAATCTGAATTTTCGAGAAATAGCCCCGGGGGCCGGTGTCCACCACAAAGCGCAGATCCACCGTGTTGGCTACCGAATCGATCCGGACATCTGCGCGCACCTGCGCAAAAGCATAGCCGCGATCCCGAAACCAGTTCAACACGGCATCCTGGATTTCCACGCGACGCGTCTCGGTGTAACGGTCTCCCACCTGCAGAGCGATTCGATCTCGGAATCGACGCCACCGCTCTCGAAGGCCTTCGTCAAGTGTACGGAGTAAGGAGCGACCTTTCGGATCAACGAACCCTACGTTCTGGATAAGGAGCGGTGGTCCTTCACGGATGCTCAGTACAATGTGGATGGTGTTGCGCGTCGTGTCGAGTTGTGAAGCTGGATACGTAATTTCCGTATGCAGAAAGCCATTGCGGGTATAAAAGCGCCGCAGCCGCACCACGTCGCGCGCCAGTTCTATGGGGTCGAACCGGTAGCGAGGCGCCGACACGAAAGGCAACCAGCGTTTGACCCGATCCCACCAGGACGGCGCGCGCAGCACCATCTGTGCCCGAAGCTGATCTTCTTCGAACGTCTGCGTATCCACAAATCGAAACGAAATAGCCCGAATAGTCGTGCGCTCATTGACCAGCCACAGCGGCGCCTGAGCCCGCAAGGGCTGCATGAGTCCGATTAGCAGTGCGACAACAACGCCAATGCGGCGGCACCTCCCCTTCATGCGTCTACCTTGGAAACGGCTATGGAGACCGAAGCTTCCGGTTGGTCGCGCCGGCGTTTTTCATACAGCAGCACCAGCAGCGCCCCCAGGATAAACACCACGCTGGAATAATACACCCAGAATCCGAAAGCCAGGATCAGGCCAAACACCCGGCCAATAGCCGAAAGGCCACTATTTGCAAAGCGTTCAAAAAAGGCGGAACGGGCTGCGTAAAAAGCAAAGGCCGTTTTGGCCGCTTCCCAGAGCAGGGCCGCCACGACAGCCCCCAGCAGAGCGCCCCGGAGAGGAGGGCGGGGCTTCGGGGTGAAATAGTACAGTTGAAAAAACATGGCCAGGCTGAGCAGGTAGGGAATTAACAGCCCCAGCACTTGAAGGAGCTGTCGCCACCCTTCCTGCACCCATCTGTAATCGAGCCGGAAACGGTGCAGCCAGCTCAGATCAACTGCGTTAATAGCCAGCGAAACGCTGAATGTTAACAGAAAAAGCACGCCGACCTGCACCATCATGCGCAAATCAAAAAGATACCCGCGTAGCACAGAGCGCCCCTGGTGCCACGGTTCATCAAACACCTGGCTCAGCACGCCGCGTAGCGTGGTAAACAGCGTCATAGTGGCATACAGCAGCCCCAGGATACCAATCAGCGTGAAGGTGCCGCTGGCCCGCTGAAGCTGTTCCAGAAACTGCAGAAGCTGATCGCTTTGATAAGGCGGCAGAAAATCCTGAAGGAAACGGGCTACGGCCTGGAAAGGGCGCTCCTGCTGCAGAATGCGGCCCAGCAGACCCGTAGCCAGCACCAGCACCGGCACGATGGTAACCAGTACCTTAAATGCAATAGCTTGCGCCCAGAGAAAGACCGGCTTGCGATTAAGCAGATGGTAGAGCCCTACCACGTAGTAGCGAAGCGTTTGCCGGACGCGCCAGAATACCTCACGCAGAACCGCCCATCGTAGCCGCATGCCAGCAGCAAGCCGGGTTTGGAGAAACAGACAGCGTCAGGCTAAAGCCAGTCGGATAAACGGGTTCCGAAAGAATTCTTTTGGCGGCGCTCAGGAATTCTGCGTTGCCATGAACGCAAGGGGACTGCTCCGTACCAGAATGCCCTGCAATGTGCAAGCGCCAGCGTGGCTTTAATCGGAAGGCTTCATTTTGAGCCTGCTCCTGCAGCAAAGATCGGCGTAGACCTGCCGGCTCACTGCCACCCGAAGCGTAGCCTATGCGCTGGCGCGGCGCTCTTCGTAGATCGGTGCCTCGCCGTAACGAACCGTAGCGGCTGTAATGCGGCACACGCCCACGTCCGGCATCGTGTGGATATTAAACATGATGTCCAGCATGACCTCCTCCATAACAGCCCGCAGCCCACGCGCGCCTGTGCCCAGTTCCTTTGCCCGCTCGACAATAGCATCCAGCGCCTCCTCTTCAAAGATTAGTTCAATGCCGTCCATGGCAAACAACTTCTGATACTGGCGCACCAGGGCATTTTTGGGCTCAGTCAGAATGCTTCGAAGCGCTTCGTCCGAAAGAGCCTCCAGGGGCGTAATTACCGGCAGCCGCCCAATAAATTCAGGAATTAGCCCGAACTTAAGCAGGTCATCCGGTTCGACATAGTAGAAAATGCGCGGATCCTTAGGATCCACTCGTTTTCCCCCTGAAGCAAAAAAGCCTATGGATGACGTTGAAAGGCGCCGGGCAATGATCTCTTCCAGTCCTTCAAAAGCCCCTCCACAGATGAACAGGATATTGCGCGTGTCGATGTTGATCAGATTCTGCTCGGGATGCTTGCGCCCGCCTTTGGGCGGCACGCCCGCGATTGTGCCCTCCAGAATCTTCAGCAGGGCCTGCTGGACGCCTTCACCGGAAACGTCCCGCGTAATCGACGGGCTGTCGCTTTTACGGGCAATCTTGTCAATCTCGTCGATGTAGACAATGCCCTGCTCGGCCCGCTCCACGTTGAAGTCGGCAGCATGCAGCAGATGCGCCAGGATACTTTCAACGTCCTCGCCTACGTACCCCGCTTCGGTTAAGGCCGTGGCATCAGAAATGGAGAAAGGTACGTCGAGGATGCGAGCCAGCGTGCGCGCCAGCAGCGTTTTGCCCGTACCGGTTGGTCCGATCAGCAGGATGTTGGATTTTTCCAGCTCAACGTCCTCATAGTCGGGCAGATAGTTCTGGCTGTCGATGCGCTTGTAGTGGTTGTAAACGGCTACGGCCAGCGTTTTTTTAGCCCGCTCCTGGCCAATCACGTATTCGTCAAGCGCAGCCTTGATCTCGGGAGGCGTCAAGCGGCGTCGATGGGCCTGCGGGCGCCGGCGAGCGGCTGCATGGGCCATCAGGTCGTTGCGCACAATACCGGCCGCGTCATGGATGCAGCGGTCGCAGATGTACACATCATTGGGGCCGGCTACCATGGAGAGGACCTCGTGGGTCGTGCGCCCACAGAACGAACAGCGAATGGTGTCGTCATTTCGACGCATAACGTGCAGGTTTACCTGATCGGACGTTTAGCGTCCTCTCCCTTATGGTAAGAATATCGGCATCTTGACGCAACCTCTTCAGTCCCTGACGCAAAACTGCTGGTTGCATGAGGCGTTAGGGAGTGCGCTCCGGTGCTTTTGACGATCTGCTGCCGATTCCATGAAGGAGACGACCGCTGCGTTGCCCGGCGAATTTATTGCGCGGCTGCAGCAACTGGTGCCACCGGCATGGTTGCCCACTGTGGAAGCCGCTTTCCGGGAGCCCCGCATTACCGCCTTTCGGGTTAACACGCTAAAGGTCGATCGGGACACTGTGCAAGCGGCTCTGAGGGCCGAAGGCATTCAGCCCCGTTCGGTTGCCTGGTATGCCGATGCGTTCTGGGTGCCGCCCGAAGATCGGGCCCTGCTTCTGCAAAGCAGGCCATACCGGCAGCAGTGGATTTACGTGCAGGATCTGTCCAGCATGCTGCCCCCGCTGGTGCTGGCCCCGAAGCCAGGCTCGCGGGTGCTGGATCTCTGCGCCGCACCGGGCAGCAAGACCGTGCAACTGGCCTGCCTGATGCAGGGTCAGGGGGAGATTGCTGCGGTCGAGGTGGTTCGGACTCGTTTCTACCGACTGCGTGCGAACGTGCAGGCGCAGGGTGCTCCTAACGTACGTCTGTTCTTGCAGGATGGCACGCGCGTTGGCCGCTACCGGCCCGAATATTTCGACTATGTTCTGGTGGATGCGCCTTGCTCTTCCGAAGGGCGTTTTCACCTGAGCAATCCGGAAACCTTCGCCTACTGGAGCCTGCGTAAAATTCGGGAAATGGCCCGCAAGCAATACCGACTGCTGGTTTCGGCGGTCCAAAGCCTACGTCCCGGGGGCGTGCTCGTCTATGCTACCTGCACCATGGCCCCGGAAGAAAACGAAGCCGTCCTTACCCGACTGCTGCACACCTTTGGGGACATACTAGCCGTGGAACCTATTCCCCTGTCGCTGCCTAACCAGCTACCTGGCCTGGCCCGTTGGAACGGTCGCTCCTTTCATCCAGATCTTCGCCACGCCCGCCGCATTCTGCCTACCACCGAAATGGAAGGCTTTTTCCTGTGTCGCCTGCGCAAACGCGCCTCTTAAAACAGCTCAATGCGTGGTCCTTCCTCGTCTTCCTGATCCCCTCGCTTCGCCTCAGGGGCCGGCAGGGTTGGCCGAATGCGCTCTAAGGGCTCCTGCAACCATTGCCCCCCTTCCATGAGATACGTTCCGACTCTTTGCAGCAGCATAACGACTTGCTCAATCTCCTGACGGGCCACGTCCTGAAACTGCACGGCACCGAGAGCTTCCGAAAGTCGGGCGACTACCTGGCTGCTGTTGACCTGCTCGACAACCTCAACCAGCGACGAAATGCGCTGATTGTTTTCCCGAAGCGCCTGTTCAATCTGCTGGCTGGCCTGCTGCAGCTCTTGCAGTTCCCGAACGTTGGCTTCCAACAGAGCGCTTAACTGAGCAATCTTCTCCTGCAGCCGCTGCGTAACCTGCGTCACCTGCCGATCAATGGAAGCCGCAATTGTTCGGGTGCGCTCTGAAAGCTTTTGCACCTCTCCCGCGACCACGGCAAAGCTACGTCCGGCTTCGCCAGCCCGCGTTGCCTCAATGGTTGCGTTCAGGGAAAGCAGGTGCGTCTGTCGGGCAATTCCGTCAATCTGATCAACCAGCGGCTTCAATTGCCGGGCTTCATCTACCAGTTGATGTAACTGTTGCAACTCTTTGCGCGTGCGCGCCAACTGAGCCTCCAGGTAATCCCGAATCTTTCGTTCAATTACCTCCAGCTCTTGATTTCCATGAGCCACAAGACGCACCTCATGGGCAATTTCCGCAATGCGCGCTACCTGCTCCTGCGAAGAGACGTGAATCCGGTTCAGGTGCTCCACCAGATGCATGACCTCACCTTCGGTGCGCGACAGCAAAGCGCGCAAGCGGCTGCACACATCCTGTAGGGACGGCTGCAACTGAAGCAGATCGCCGCCCAGGGCACGGGCTTCCCGCTGCAACAATGCAAAGGACTGGTTTAGTTGATGCAGCTCGCGACGGCTTTCCAGCAGAGCCTGTTGGATCTGTCCCAGACGTTGTTGCTGCCGTTCCAGCTCGTGATGCAATGAAGGAGCGGCCTCGGTCCGTTCATCACGGGCCCGAAGCGGTTCCGGCCTGGCAGATGCAACAGGCGCTTCTTCCAAGCGACTATCCCTCCGCGAAGAGACGCGCGCGCGTAACAACCACCCTCCTAATAACCCCAGAAGCCCACTACCTTCTGCCAGGACGATTACCCAGAACGTCGGCTGCCATTTCTGGCGCTGCGCGAAGGCCCATCCCAGTGTACCTAAGACAACACTAAAACAGAGTACGCCTGCCAGCGACCAGCCGAAACGACGCATCTATACAAACTTTCCACTTTATTGCGCGCCCTGAACCTGGGGCAGTCGATGCTCTCATTTTGGTTTCTATTTTATCACATTTGAGTATCGTTTCAGCTTCTTCATCAAAATTTAATAATCCACTTGAAGGATAAAATAGAACGCAATATCACCTGTCCAGGAGGTGTCCCATGCGGGCTGTACTTCCCTAAAAACGGCGCGAGCTCTTCTCTGCTGCCGTTGCCGGCGCAGCTGCTTCTCCCGTGGTCCCTGCATCTTCGGGCAAGGTAGGGGCTGCCTGCGCCGCTGCGGGCCTTCCCTGCCTCCAACAAAGAAAAAAAGCCCCTTCCAGACGAAGGGGCTTTGAAGTCGGAGCTACGCGCCGCGGTCGCCCAGCAACCTGGCGACTTAGAACGGCAGGTCGTCGTCCGGCGTCAGCGTGTAGGCATCATCTTCAAACGATTCCGCTGCAGGCTCCGGGGCAAACGTCTGGCGAGGTGCGGCTTGTCCCTGGGCAGCAGCGGTCCCTGCGGTCGAGGGTTCAGGGGCCGGCTCACTCCGCGGATCCAGCATCACCATTTCTCGAATTTTAATTTCCGTAGTGTAGCGCGTATTTCCATCGCGGTCTTCCCACGAGCGCGTCTGGAGCGAGCCTTCCACATAGATTTTTGAGCCTTTCCGCAGGTACTGGTTGCAGATTTCTGCCAGCCGTCCCCAGGCTACCAGATTGTGCCACTCTGTCCGCTCCACCAGATTGCCTTCGGGGTCGCGGTACACTTCGTTGGTAGCCAGCCGCATGTTGCACACAGCCGTGCCGCTGGGCGTGTAGCGCAGTTCGGGATCCTGTCCCAGATTGCCTACAAGAATCACCTTGTTGATGCTACGTGCCATGATGCACCTCCTGGTTTGGTGGATGGATACATGAGTCCTGGCGGATGGCACACGAGTCCACCGGTCGAAGCCGGCCCTCCCTGCGGTGCGCACACGAGCCCGCCAGGAGATGCGCAGGTATGTTACGGCTCGGGAGTGTCAACAGTATGTCACTCCCTTTGATCCACCCTTCAGATTTTTGTTCTTTCCCTTCAAAACAAATCCAGACCCGCGGGGTTATGGAGCCATCGGTTGAACGTGGGGTTATTCCGACAGCAAACAATGGCGGACGCAAAAAAACCATACGATCCAGCGTTTCGCGAACCGGAAGATCGCCTGGAAGCCTACGCCGACTTTGTAGCCATTGTGCGTCAGCTCCGTCGCGATTGCCCCTGGGACCGAGAGCAGACGCATGACTCGGTTAAGCACCTGCTTATCGAAGAAGCCTATGAGGTGGTCTCCGCCATTGAAGAGAAAGACTGGGAAGAGCTCAAGCGGGAGCTGGGCGACTTGCTGCTGCACGTGGTCTTCCACAGCATCATGGCAGAGCAGGCCGGGCGGTTCACGCTGAAAGACGTTATCGAAACCGAAACCGAGAAGCTGATCCGGCGCCATCCCCATGTTTTTGGCGAGGTGGAGGTAGGGAGCGTGCAGGAAGTGCTGAGCAACTGGGAACAGATCAAGCTTAAAGAAAAAGCGGCTTCCCGCAAGCAGCAGGTTTTGGCGTTGGAGGGCGTGCCGCGTCACCTGCCCGCCCTACTGCGCGCTTATCGCATTCAGGAAAAGGCTGCTGGCGTCGGCTTCGACTTTCCAGAGCGGGAGCAGGCCTGGCAAAAAGTAGCGGAAGAGCTGGAGGAGTTTCGTCACCTGGTAGCTGCGGGAGCAGCGCCAGAAGCGCTGGAAGAGGAGCTGGGGGACGTGCTTTTTGCCCTGGTAAACTATGCCCGCCTGCTGGGCCTCAACCCCGAAAATGCCCTGCAACAGACCAACAATAAGTTCATTCGCCGCTTCCGACATATTGAGGTGCGTCTGGCGGAGCAGGGCCGTACCCCGGCCGAAGCTGATCTCGAAGAAATGGACCGTTACTGGGAAGAAGCCAAGGCGCTGGACCAGCGCGATTCTCATTCCTGATCGCGCTGCTGCTTTTCAGTGGCGAGATTCTTATTATTCCCAAACCAGTCAGCGTTTCTTGAACGGTTCTCTAACGGTGAATAGCCATGCGTCCTGTGCTTCGACACGCCATTTTTGTCGGATTGCTATTCCCCTTTATGTTCGTCCTGTCGGCACAGGCAGATCGCAACCCACGCGTTCGCGTTCAGCCCGGTGTTGTAGTTGTCAAGCTGGAACGGCCTGCTACGCTACAGGCTGGCAAAACCGGCTGGCCTTATCTGGATCGCACGCTGGCACGCTTTGCTCCGCTCGCCCTGGAACCGGCCTTTCCTTTTCTAGAGCAAACAGCCGGCAAACGTCTGCCTCCTGCGCTGGAACGCCTCCGCACAATTTATCTGCTGCGCTATGCTCGGGCTATCTCTCCCTGGCGCGTAGCTGCTGAGCTGAGCCGCACACCCGGTGTCGTCTATGCTGAACCGCTGCTGATCCGGCAGATCGTAGCGGTCCCGAACGACTCGCTCTATCCCTTAATGACCCATCTGCCTCAGATCCATGCACCGGACGCCTGGGATGTGGTCAAAGGCGAGCAGGGCGATGTCGTCATTGCCATCGTCGATGGGGGCACCGACTGGCGCCATCCTGATCTGATCGATAACGTCTGGACCAATCCCGGCGAGATTCCCGACAACGGGGTGGACGATGACGGCAATGGTTTTGTAGATGATGTGCATGGCTGGAATTTTGCCAATAATACGCCCGACCCCACCGGACTACCCGCCACGCCCAACAATGCAGCGCACGGCACACAGGTAGCCGGCGTAGCCGCTGCTGTGACCAACAACAACCGGGGAGTGGCAGGCAGCAGTTGGAATGCCCGCTTTATGCCCATCAACGCAAGCTGCCCGAATCAGGACCGCAGCATCTGCTTTGGCTACCAGGGCATTGTCTATGCGGCGCTGAACGGCGCGCAGGTAATCAACGCAAGCTGGGGAGGCCCGGGACTCTCGCGCTTCGAGGCGGAAGTTATTGAAGCTGTAACAGATCTGGGCAGTCTCATTGTGGCAGCAGCCGGAAATGACAGCAGTGACAACGACCGCGTTCCATTCAGCCCGGCCAGTCATCCCCGGGTGCTCTCGGTAGGAGCCACCAATAAAGACAACGATGGCAAAGCAAGCTTTTCCAACTATGGGCGCAGCGTGAACGTGTTTGCCCCCGGCGTCAACCTGAACACAACGCTGCCCCGAGGACGCTATACCGGCTCCGCCAACGGCACTTCGTTCGCCAGTCCGTTGGCAGCCGGCATTGCGGCCCTGGTGCGCACGCGCTTCCCGGAATACTCGCCCGATCAGGCGCGCGAGCAGATTCGTCTGACGGCCGACCCCATCGACGCGCTGAATCTGGGATTTGCCGGCCTCCTGGGCCGCGGCCGCATCAATGCCTTTCGGGCCGTCACGGAAACCGGTTTTCCCGCCATTCGCCTGGTGGACGTCGAAGTAGCCGATAGTGATGCCGATGGCTACCTGGAAAGCGGCGAAACGGTTCAGCTTACCCTGCGCTTCACCAATCATCTGGCCCCTACCCGCAACGTTCAGATCCAGCTTCTGGAAGAAGTGCCGTACGTTACCCTGACGCAGGATAATGCCTTCTTCGCGCAGCTTGGCACCGGCGATACGGTTGCGGCAACGTTCTCGTTTGAAATCGCAAGCAACGCCCCCCAGAACCGACAGGTTATCTTTGAAACAACCATCCAGGCCGACGCAGGTTATACCGATCGCGACCTGTTTCGCCTGATCATCAATCCCGAGCAAACGGCCACTCTGGCCACTGGCCGCATTCAGACCTCTATCACTACCACCGGAAATCTGGGATGGACCGGCTTTGCCGGAGAGGCAGGCGGCGTAGGCTTTACGCTGGACGGGCGCAACCTGCTCTTTGAAGGCGGCCTCCTGGTGGGCATCTCGGAACGGTTTGTCTCGGACGCCGTCCGTGGCGAAGATGGCGTCACGCAACACCGCGACTTTCAGCCTACCGAAGGAGGTAGCCTGGAAATCATTGCGCCCGGACGCTTTACAGCCCAGCAGGGAACGGTTGAACTCACCGACCAGGGCGCCCCGTTTCCGCTGCGCATTAACGTATTGCAGGAAACCTATGCCGACACCGCCTCAGAACGGCAGCTTTTTGTGATTATCCACTACACCATCGAAAATTTGCGTCCGACGCCCCTCGCTCCTCTGTACGCCGGACTTTTTCTGGACTGGGACCTGAACCCAGACGCCCGAGACTTCGCGCGCTTTGACGCAGCGCGGCGCCTGGGCATTGTGCAGGATAAAAACATCAATCCTGATACGCTGGCTGCTATCCGCCTCCTGACGCCTACCCCCTTCTCTTACCGAGCGATTGATAACCCGTCGGAACTCTACAACGGTTTTACCCAGACCGAAAAGTGGAATGCGCTTTCAGGAGGCCTGCAACAGACGCAGCTCAACAATACGGATGTATCCCAGCTCATGGCAGCCGGGCCGTTTCGCCTCGATCCCGGATGCCGCATTCCTATTGCCTTTGCCGTGTTAGCAGCCGACAATGCAAACGTGCTCGCGCAGGCCGCCGACGAGGCCCAGCGGTTCTGGAACGAGGTCATTCAACCCTCTATTCCCAACGAACCACCGGCTTTCGCCGCCACGCCCGATACCCTCTGGGTTCAGGAAGGCGAGGCGCTCAACTGGCAGTTTACCGCAACCGATCCAGATGCCTGTCCCTCTTTAATTTTCCAGGTGCTGGAAGGCCCCGAGGGCTTTGCGGTCGATCCCCTCACAGGAGAGGTGACCTTTACACCGGCTTTTGACCAGGCAGGAATCTATACGCTGCGCCTGCTGGTAACGGACGGTCTGGCCACCGACACCATGCAGACTACGCTGGTTGTTCAGGACGTCAACAGTCCGCCTGCATTCACGGCAGTCCTGACCGACACCGTGCTTGTGCTGGGCCGGACGTTCCGCTATCAGTTTCAGGCCGAGGATCCAGAAGGCGATCCGCTCACCTACACCCTGCTCGAAGCGCCACCCGGCGCCTCCATTGATGCCCAGAGTGGTCAGTTTGTTTTCACCCCCCAGGAAGTAGCCACCTACACGGTGGTCGTAGCCGTCAGCGACGGCAGGTTCACTGTGGCTACTCCGCGCATTCGTCTGCAGGTGATTCCGGCCAGCGTCAGCATCCAGATCTATCCATCACCTGGTCGTTCTCCTATTTATATCGTGTATGACGTGCCTGATCCTGAGGCGGTGCGCCTGACGATCTACGATCTGCTGGGGCGGCGGGTACAACGGCTTGTGGACGGCAGACCCGGCATTGGCCGTCATACCGTTACATGGGACGGCCGCAGCGAGGCAGGCGTTGAGGTGGCGCCGGGCCTGTATTTTGTTCGCCTGGAAGTGGGTAAAACGGTGAAAATCCGTCCGCTGGTCTACATGCGCTGAGGCAGCGATGCAAGCGTTGCGCTGGTAGCTGCCTGCGACCGCCTTTTCAACAGGTAATACCGAATCCCATCGGCCAGAGCCTGCCAGCTAGCTTCCAGAATGTTCGTCGATACCCCTACGGTGTGCCAGCGGCGCTCGCTGTCTCGGTGCTCCACCAGTACCCGGACGGCCGCAGCGGTCCCTCCTTCGGAGTTCAGCACGCGCACTTTGTAGTCGCTCAGATGCACCTGATCCAGGTCGGGGTAGAAGCGGCGCAGCGCCTTACGCAGCGCATTTGAGAGCGCATCGACCGGTCCATTGCCCTCGGCTACGACCAGCTCGCGTTCATGCTGCACGCGCAGGACCAATGTCGCTTCTGAGGTGCACACGCCGCCCTCTTCGTCGATTTCGGTGCGCACGCGCAGTCGTTCCAGCGAGAAAAAGCGCGTGTCTTCCCCCTGGATCGTGCGCAACAAGAGCTCAAAGGAGGCTTCTGCTCCCTGGAATTCGTAGCCCAGATGCTCCAGCTCCTTGATGCGCTGCACGGCCTGCCGGGCCTGCTCGCTCTCCTTCAGCTCAATGCCCAGCTCGGCGGCTTTGTACTGGATGTTGCTTTTGCCGGAAAGGTCTGAGACCAGCACCCGTCGGCGGTTGCCCACCTTCTCGGGAGGGATATGTTCGTAGGCGCGGGGATCCTTCATAACGGCCGAGACATGCACCCCTCCTTTGTGCGCAAAAGCACTGCGGCCTACGTACGGGGCCCGGTCGATGGGTGCCAGATTGGCCACTTCGTTGACAAAGCGCGACAGATCGGTCAGCCGAGCCAGTTTTTCTTCGGGCACGCACGTAAAGCCCATCTTGAGCTGCAGGTTTGGGATGATGGCACACAGATCGGCATTGCCGCAGCGCTCACCGATCCCGTTGATGGTCCCCTGCACGTGCTGAGCACCCGCCGCTACGGCCATGATTGTGTTAGCAACCGCACAACCGGTATCGTTGTGCGTATGAATCCCCAGCGGCACGTTAAACTGCCGCCGCACCTCTCCTACGATCCGGTAAATATCACTGGGCAGCGTGCCGCCGTTCGTGTCGCAGAGCACCAGTACATCGGCCCCTGCCTCAGCAGCCGCCCGAAGCGTCTCCAGCGCATAGGCAGGATCGTCCTGATAGCCGTCAAAGAAATGCTCGGCGTCGTAGATAACGCGACGACCGTGGGCTTTCAGAAAAGCTACCGAGGAGGCAATTAATTCCAGATTCTCTTCCAGCGAGACGCCCAGGGCAACGCGGGCATGCAGCGTCCAGCTTTTTCCAAAAATGGCCACCACCGGCGTCTGCGCCTCCAGCAGCGCCTGCAGGTTCGGATCGTCTTCCGGTGCCAGGCCGGCTCGGCGCGTGGACCCGAACGCGCAGATCTGGGCATGCTTCCACTCAATGTCCCGGGCACGCTCAAAAAATGCCCGGTCTTTGGGATTCGACCCCGGCCATCCCCCTTCAATCACATCAATGCCAAAGTCGTCCAGTTGGCGGGCGATGCGAATTTTGTCATCAGCGGTCAGCGTAACGTGCTCCCCCTGGGTACCATCGCGCAGCGTCGTGTCAAAAAGTTCAATCTTCATGGCGATTCTGAAGGGGTTGTGGGGATTAGACCGGCCTTACGGGCATATTCGAACAGGTTGCCAGCACGCAGAATTTCGGCTACTTCGCCCAGTGGATGCAGCAGGAATTCTTCGCCCGTTGTTCGATTGAGCAGACGAGCCAGGCGCGTGTCGATCTCCAGCTCGTCGCCCGTTCGGATTTTGTCAATCAGACGCACGGGCGTTTCAAACGGCACCAGAAAGCCTCCGTCGATAGCATTCCGGTAGAAAATGCGGGCATAGCTTTCGGCAATCACCGCTTCACAACCCGCCTCGCGCAGCGCAAACGGAGCATGTTCGCGCGAAGAGCCGCAGCCAAAGTTTTTACCCGCTACAACTATCTTAAAGCGACTTCTGTAGGCGTCCGGCTCGGTAAAGGGAATGCCACCATAGGGCAGCCCCTGGCCTTCGGCCGGCACGCCACTGAGTGCATAGCGGCCGTAGAGCCGACGTTCTTCCGGACGCGTGAGGCTATAGACCAGATGCTGGGCCGGGATGATCTGGTCCGTATCAATCGAATCGCCGACCACGTAGGCCAGCCCACGGATCACATCTTTCATTGCCTTAGTCGGTTGGGAATCGGGGATAGCAGCAGCTTGAAATCATCCTTGCCCTGTTGTCCTACACCAGCACCTCGCGCGGGTCGGTGATGACGCCGGTCAGGGCCGAAGCAGCCACCGTTAGCGGTGAAGCCAGGTAGATCGCCGCCTGCTTGGAGCCCATGCGTCCCGGGAAGTTGCGGTTAGTCGTCGAGATGACCACCTCAGTGCCATGCGTGCGTCCGAACGTATCGGGCGGTCCTCCCAGGCAGGCGCCGCAGCTCGCGTGGCCGATTTTGCACCCCGCATTGACAAAGATGTCGTAGAGCGAGACGCCATCAATCTTGTAATGATGCAACTGGTGGGCAACGTAGGTGGAGGCAGGCACGACGTAGGTATCGATCTGCACCTCCTGTCCTTTCAGAATACGGGCGGCGGCAATAAAGTCTTCCAGCTTACCGCCGGTGCAGCTTCCAATGTAGGCGCGGTCGAGTCTAGTACCTGCGACTTCGGTGACGGTCGCTCGATTGTCGGGCCGATGCGGCTTGGCTACCACAGGCTCCAGCCGAGAGACATCATAGACATACTCAGAGTGGTAGCGGGCATCGGGATCGCTGTGGTATACCTCAAAGGGCGCGTCGGTTCGCGCGCGCACGTACGCGATAGTTTTCTCGTCGGGTGCGATGATGCCGCTTTTGCCGCCGGCCTCAATAGCCATGTTAGTGAGCGTCATGCGCTCCTCAATGGACAGGTCATAGACGGCCTCCCCGTCGAATTCCATCGCGCGATAGGTTGCCCCATCAATTCCGATGTCTCCAATGATCGTCAGAATGAGATCCTTGGCCATCAGGTAGGGCGGCAGACTCCCCTCGAAAATGAAGCGCATGGTTTCAGGCACCTTGACCCAGATCTTGCCGGTGCCCATAATGAAGGCGGCGTCTGTATTGCCCACCCCCGTCGAGAAGAGTCCAAAAGCGCCCGACGTGCAGGTGTGGCTGTCTGTTCCAATAAGCACAATGCCTGGCCGATTGAACCCTTCCTCAGCCAGGGCTACGTGACAGACACCTTTGTAGCGGGCGGTGCCCACGTCATAGTAGTACGGCAAGTCCTGTTCCTGTGCGAAGGCGCGCAGGATTTCAATATTGCGCCGCGCGTGCGGATCGGCCGTAAAAATGTAGTGGTCGGGCAGAATGACCACTTTCTCCCGGTCCCACACGCGCGCGTCCGGTCCAAACTCTCGTTTGAAAATCTCGATAGTTGGCGGCCCGCACACGTCGTGCGTCATCAGGATGTCAACATCAATCCAGATGTTTTCACCAGGCGTTACGCGGTCGCGCCCGGCATGACGCGCCAGGATTTTCTCGGTGATGGTCATGCCCATAGCCGTTCCTGCGGATTATGGTTCAGGCGGCTGCTCCGCCAAAGGATTGCATAATGCCTGCCCGTACGAACGAAACACTTTCTCGATCAGCGCGAAACTGCTCCAGTTGGTTGATAGCTTCCAGGTAGGCATCGGCCGAAGCGCGCAGCACATCGGTGTGGCGCGCCGTTCCTTTGAAGCGGGAACCGTTGTAATCAATCACCACCGACACTTCGCCCACCGCATCGGCTCCTTCGGTAACAGAGCGCAGTTCATAGCTGACCAGTTCATGAGCAGCCCCTACTGCCCGGTCAATGGCCTTATAGATTGCGTTGACAGGCCCATCGCCGGTTGCCCGCTCAATGCGAAGCGTATTGGTTGTTCGGTTGAAAATCTGCACTTCGGCTTCCGGTGCCCGGTGCGTACCGGTAGCCACATGCATTTCCATAAGCTGGTAGGGGTTTTCGGGATCAGCGGTTGGTTTTGCTTCAACCAGCCGGCGCAGGTCCTCGTCATAGACTTCCTTTTTCAGGTCGGCCAGTGCCAGGAAGCGTTGATAGATTTCTTCTTTGCGTTCTTCAGGCACTTCAATGCCCAACCGGGCCAGCCGACTGAAGAGTCCATGTCGTCCCGAGTGGCGTCCCAGTCGGATCTGCTCAGGCTGCTGCCCGACCTCTTCGGCCCGCATGATTTCGTAGGTGTCGCGCCGCCGCAGGACGCCGTGCTGGTGAATGCCAGCTTCGTGGCTGAATGCATTGCGTCCCACGATAGCCTTGTTTGGAGGTACAGGGAATCCGGTGGCCAGGGCCACCATGCGACTGGTTTCCATCAGGTAGGGCGTCACTATATGAACCGCCAGATGCCCGAACCGCTGGCCACGGACCTTGAGCGCCATAACCACCTCCTCAAGCGCAGCGTTGCCAGCGCGCTCCCCAATGCCATTGATGGTGCATTCAATCTGCCGCACACCGGCCTGCACAGCCGCCAGCGAATTGGCCACCGCCAGCCCGAGGTCATCATGGCAATGAGCCGAGAAGACAACGTAGGGGGGAGGCTGCACCCGTTCAATAACGGCCCGGAACATGGCGGCGTATTCATCGGGCACGCAATAGCCCGTGGTGTCCGGGAGGTTAATGGTCGTAGCCCCGGCTTCAATAGCTACCTGTACGACCTCGGCCAGGTAGCCTATATCGGTGCGCCCGGCATCTTCCGCACTGAACTCCACGTCGTCGGTGAAGGTGCGCGCCAGACGCACCGCCTCGTCGGTCAGGCGCAGAATGGTCTGGCGCTTTTCGGCCAGCGTGCGTCCGTAACGAACATCGCCAAACTTGGCATCGATGTGAATGTCGCTGGTCGCGATAAACGTATGAATGCGCGTGCGCTTGCCGGGCTTGAGCGCTTCGGCTGCTGTGCGGATGTCCTCTTCGCGCGCTCGTGCTAGCGCACAGATGATCGGTCCTTCTACCTCGGCGGCAATGCGCTGAACTGCCTCAAACTGAGCAGGCGAGGAGATCGGAAAGCCTGCCTCAATGACGTCAACATTCAGCCGGGCCAGTTGGCGTGCGATGCGCAGCTTTTCATCCAGCGACATGGAAGCGCCCGGCGCTTGCTCTCCATCACGCAGCGTGGTATCGAAGATAATGACGCGGTCGTTCATGGCTACTGGCAGGGTTAGGGACAGAGGGTTCTGGTAAGGCCGCTTTGTTGTGTAGCGCGCCCGGCCGGCCGGTAACCTGCGGCGACCAGCTACCGGCTTTTTTCCGAGGCCGGGCGCCTGCTAAGTCGTTGTCCCTGCCTGCCATCTGGTACGGCTACAACCGCCTCGTCCATACGTCCTTTACGGTTTATGGCGTTACCGGCGTTTGCTGTCGCACGTAGTTTGCAATGAACTGCCCAACGACTTCTGTTGGAGCAGGCGTTTCGCCTGCCCGGCACAGGTCGGCTGTCTTGACGCCTTCGGCCAGGGCAGCACGCACTCCCTGGCGAACCGCCTGTGCTGCTGCTTCTTGCCCCAGCGTTTCCAGCAACATAGCAGCCGACAGGATCGCTGCCAGCGGGTTTGCTTTTCCCTGACCGGCTATGTCCGGTGCGCTCCCATGCACCGGCTCAAACAGGCCGACCCGTCCCCCGATACTGGCCGACGGCAACATGCCCAGCGAGCCGGGCAAGGTAGCCGCCAGGTCTGAGAGAATGTCTCCAAACAGATTGCCGGTGACCACCACGTCGAACCGGCGCGGATCGCGCACAAGCTGCATGGCAGCGTTGTCCACATAGAAATGCTCCAGTTCCACCTCTGGGAATTCCTCTCGATGCACCTGCGTGACCACCTCGCGCCAGAGCTGGGACACTTCGAGCACGTTGGCCTTATCCACGGAAGCCACGCGGCCCTTCCGACGCTTTGCCCATGTAAAGGCGACGCGGGCGATGCGCGCGATCTCGTCGCGCGCGTAGTGCATTGTATTCCAGGCGCGTTGTTGGTCTCGCCCGCGCGGCTCGCCGAAGTAGATGCCGCCGGTCAATTCTCGCACGATGAGCAGATCGGTCCCAGCCACCACCTCTCGCTTCAGGGGCGAAGCATCCGCCAGCGCTTCAGGCACCTGCACGGGGCGCAGATTGGCGTAGGCCTCAAGCGCCTTGCGCAGCCGCAGCAATCCAGCTTCAGGCCGCTGCGAACGCTCCAGATGATCCCACCGAGGCCCCCCAACAGCTCCTAGCAGCACAGCGTCAGCCTGAAGACAGGCACGCAGCGTCGGTTCGGGCAGTGGGTCATCCTCCGCTTCCAGCGCTGCTCCCCCTACCGGATACGATGCGGTGGTCAGCCGAAAACCAAAAGACTCAGCAGCAGCTTCCAGCACGCGCACCGCTTCGCGCGTTACCTCGGGTCCGATGCCGTCGCCGGGCAGCACAACGATATGGTAAGATGGTAGGGCTGTCATCGTTGTCTCCCATCAGGCAGCCGTGGTCTCCTCAGGAACTTCTTTAGCCTGGAGCCAGCGCATCATCCGGCGCAGCTTGCGGCCAATCTGTTCGATGGGATGCTGGCGCGTCCGCGCACGCTCAGCCCGCAGCTTCTTTTCGCCCGAGGCGTACTCGGCAATCCACTCCCGTGCGAACTGGCCCGATTGAATCTCCTGCAGGATCTTCTTCATTTCTTCCTTTACGTGCGGCCCAATCACACGGGGACCGCGCGTGTGGCCACCGTACTCAGCCGTATCGCTGACCGAATGGTACATGTAGGAGATGCCGCCTTCGTAGTAGAGATCAACAATAAGCTTCAGTTCATGCAGGCATTCAAAGTAGGCCAGTTCAGGGGGATAGCCTGCCTCAACCAGCGTCTCGAACCCCGCTTTAATCAACTCGGCCGAGCCTCCGCAGAGCACGGCTTGCTCCCCAAACAGATCGGTTTCTGTTTCATCCTTGAAGGTCGTTTCAATTACACCGGCCCGGGTCCCCCCGATGGCGGCTGCATAGCTTAGCGCCAGCTCACGCGCCTGGCCTGTTGCATTCTGCGCAACAGCGACCAGACAGGGCACGCCATTGCCTTCCTGGTAGGTACGACGCACCAGATGACCAGGCGACTTGGGAGCCACCATGAACACATCAACATCGGCCGGTGGCTTAATCTGGCCATAATGGATATTGAAACCGTGCGCAAACGCCAGCGCTTTTCCTGCCTTCAAGTGGGGAGCAATGTCAGCCTCGTAAACCTGTTTTTGATGTTGATCCGGAATGAGGATCATGATCACGTCGGCCCACGCGGCCGCTTCGGCCATCGTGCGCACCGTCAGTCCCTGCGATGAAGCATGGGCGGCCGACGCAGAGCCCGGGCGCAATCCCACCACGACTTCTACCCCACTGTCGCGCAGGTTGAGGGCATGGGCATGGCCCTGGCTGCCAAAGCCAATAATGGCGACTTTCTTCTGCTGAATCAGCGACAGGTCAGCTTCGTAGATGACGTTCATAAGCCTCCTGGTTTTTTAGCGTTCGGCAGACAGATTCAGCGCAGGATCTTCATGCGTGAGCCAGCTTCCAGAAGAGCGCCGCATGGCCACGCGACCACTTCGGGCCACCTCCAGGATACCGTGGGGCCGCATTAGCTTGATAAAGGCTTCGATTTTCGACGTGGGACCGGTCAGTTCAAAGGTCATCGTGTCGGGCGTAATGTCCACGACCTTGCCGCGGAAGATTTCGGCCGTGTCCATGATCGCCGCCCGGGTTTCGTTTGTGTAGCGCACCTTGAGCAGGCACAGCTCACGCTCGACAAACGAACTGCCGCTCAGGTCTTCTACATGTAGCGTGTCAATCAGACGATCGAGCTGACGCAGGACCTGTCCAATAATCCGGTCGTTGCCCGTTGTAACGATGGTCATACGCGAGACCGTCGGGTCGTCTGTTTCGCCGACGGTTACGCTCTCCAGGTTAAAGCCGCGGGCAGAGAACAGGTTGACGACCCGAATGAGCGCTCCGATCGTGTTTTCAAGCAGGACGGCAATGGTGTGGCGGTGCACCTGTTCGGGTTCGCCTGGCAGCAGCGGCTCCCCGGCTTTGCGCTTGCGCAGAATTTGCTGCGGCGTCAGCATTGGCATTTCGGCTTGCATGGCAGGCTCAGACGAAAGCGTTGGGGGTGAGACGCTGGGTAATCATCTCGCTGGTGGAAGCCCCGGCCGGTACCATGGGAAAGACCAGTTCTTCCTTCACCACCTGGAAGTCGATCACCACGGGTCGGTCGGTCACTTTCCAGGCTTCCTCCAGGACGGCATCGACTTCTTCGGGACGAGTGGCCCGCAGGCCCACGCAGTGGAAGGATTCGGCCAGTTTTACGAAGTCCGGGTTGGTATCGGACAGGTCCGTGTGGCTGAACCGGTTTTCGTGGAACAGCTCCTGCCACTGCCGGACCATTCCCAGGAAGTTGTTGTTGATGACGGCCACCTTAATGGGCAGGCGGTGCGCAGCCGCCACCCCCAGCTCCTGCGCGTTCATCACGAATCCTCCGTCGCCACTGATGCAGACAACCGGCCAGTCGGAACGCCCGCGCAGTCCCATAGCTGCTCCGATGGCGGCTGGCAGCGCAAAGCCCATGGTTCCCAGTCCGCCTGAGGTGATGTGCGTGCGGGGATGCAAAAAGCGGAAGTACTGGGCCGTCCACATCTGGTGTTGCCCTACGTCCGAGACCACAACAGCGTGGCCTCCAGTTTTTGCTCGGATGCGCTCGATGACGTACTGCGCCCGCAGCTTACCGTCTCCCTGCTCATAGGTCAGGGGGCATTCGGCACGCCAGTACTCAATCTTGGCCAGCCATTCCTTTGTGTCTTTGGGCTCTACCAGCGGGAGTAGTTGCGCCAGCACCTCGCGCACATCTCCCACAATGGCGCAGTCAACCGGGACGTTCTTCGAGATGCACGACGGATCAATGTCGATGTGAATCACCTTGGCATAAGGGGCCCAGGAATCGACGCGTCCGGTCACGCGGTCATCGAACCGGGCCCCCACAGCAATGATCAGGTCGGCATGCTGCACCGCCTGGTTGGCATACCAGGTACCGTGCATGCCCAGCATGCCCAGCGACAGCGGGTCGTCCTCAGGGAAAGCCCCCAGGCCGTGCAGCGTTGTTGTAACCGGGATGCGCGTTTTACGGGCCAACTGCGTCAGCAACTCAGCGGCGTTGGCATTGATTGTGCCGCCTCCCACGTAGAGCAGCGGGCGACGTGACGCCGCGATCATTTCCGCTGCTGTTCGAATGCGTTCTGGATCAGGCGGACCCGGTAGCCGGTAGCCTCGCAGGTGCACCTCTTCTGGATAGACAAACGGCGCCCGGGCCAGCAGTACATCCTTGGGCAGGTCAACGACGACGGGTCCCGGACGTCCCGTACGCGCGATATGGTAGGCTGCCTTAATCGTCCAGGCCAGGTCGCGCACGTCGCGCACCAGGAAGCTGTGCTTGGTAATGGAGCGCGTAATGCCGATTGTGTCGGTTTCCTGAAACGCGTCGTTGCCGATCAGTTTGGTCGGTACCTGGCCCGTAAAGACTACGATAGGCACCGAGTCCATGTAAGCATCGGCAATACCGGTGACGGTATTGGTGGCACCGGGCCCGCTGGTGACCAGCACTGTACCTACACGCCCCGTGGCCTTGGCATAGCCTTCGGCCATATGCGTGCCCCCTTGCTCATGCCGCACGAGCACATGCTGAAAGCGGGGCTTCAAACGGGCCATCTCATCGTAAATGTGAATGACTGCACCGCCTGGATGGCCAAAAACCACCTCGACGCCCTCCGCTTCCAGAGCACGCACAAAGATTTCGGCACCAGTTATCGGTTCAGCAGGTGCGTTCACCGATGCCTCGTCGAGGCTCAATGCAGGACGGGCAGAACGGACCAACGGGATCGTGTCGGTACGCATAGCTACCTCACAGGCTTGACGGTCAAATACGGCATCTCTGGTGTTCATCACGGTCGGGCTTCCGGGGTCAATCCCCCGGCCTCAAGCTCTTCTGGAACCGTCATGCCTGTGAAATGCCAAGGGATTGACCGCCGTGCGTTTTAGCCAATAAGGCTAATAAGGAGTACAAGCAGACCAAGAAGGAGCAGCGGTAGCCTCCGAAGTCGAAGGCTGCTCCCTTCAAGTGTCTGCTGCACACGCGCGGTCATCCCTTGCGAGAAGGGATGGGTCCACAACGCCACCAGGGCGGCCTTTCGACCGCTTGCCTTACCTATCAGCTCCTGGTGACGTCCGTATCGCATGACTAGCGTGGCGTTCGTCGTTGTGCCGCGTAATTAACATGCAAAATGGCCTGCTGTCAACGGGTTGCTCATAGCGCAGCCTGCCTGCAGACAATCCTTTCCATACAGGACTGGTAGCGCTTTCCATCTAAACTTATTAACAAATTACCAGCATTCATGATTATTTTTTTGGATATGGATGCGCTTCCTTATTAAAGGAAAGGAATTTCGACACAATTGTCTTCAAAAAAAAAGAAATGCAATTCTTCCACACTTCTTCACAAAAATTAACGTCGCCAGAAAGCCCGCGTTACCAGAATCAACACAGTGAAGATCTCCAGCCGTCCGATCAGCATCAACACGGCCAGCACCCATTTGGCCAGCCCTGGAAGATGCGCGTAGTTCTCCGCCGGTCCCATAGCACCAAATGCCGGTCCGATATTTCCCAGACAGGACAGCGCAGCCCCAAACGCACTCAGCAGATCTACGCCCTGAGCACTTAGCGCCAGCGTTCCTACGCCCAGCAGCCCAAAGTACAAGACAAAAAAGGAAAGGACGTTACGCATCACCTCATCACTGACCATACGGCCATTCAACCGCACCGGCACAATCGCCCGGGGATGCACGAGCTGTTTCAATTCGCGAAACGAGTTCTTGAAAAGCAGCACGTGTCGCACTACCTTGATCCCGCCTCCGGTTGATCCAGCCATACCGCCTACAAAAAACAGCAGAAACAACACGCCTACTGCCAGCGGCGACCATTGCTCGTAGTCGGCCGTGCCAAAGCCCGTTGTGGTGATAATCGAGGCGGCCTGAAAGGCGGCGTGCCGGAGCGCATCGGTCAGTGCCGGATACGTCTGGTAGTTTCCTTCAGACTGGAGCGGCGCCCAGATACCCAGGGTAATCAGTACGGTAGCTCCCGCTACAATAAGCAGATAGACGCGCAGTTCGGTGTCTTGCACCACCGAGCGCCACTGGCCATGCAGCAGGCGATAGTGCAGCGCAAAGTTAGCACCTGCCAGCAGCATAAACAGGGTAATCACCCACTCGACATAGGCCGAGCCAAACTGCCCGATCGAGCCGTTCTTGGTTGAAAAGCCGCCCGTAGCCATGGTGGCAAAGGCATGATTGAGGGCGTCAAACCAGTCCATAACAGGCAGTAGCAACAGCATCTCCAGCGCGGTAAGGCCCACGTAAATCAGCCACAGACGGCGGGCAGTCTCTCGAACACGCGGCGTTAGTTTGTCTGCCGTTGGACCGGGCACTTCGGCTTTGAACAGTTGCATGCCCCCTACGCCCAGAATGGGCAGAATCGCCAGCGTCAGCACAATGATGCCCATTCCGCCCAGCCAGTGCGCCAGACTTCGCCAGAACAAATAGGCCCGCGGCAGCGATTCGATCTCCGGCGTGCGCGCGCCCCCCAGGATTGTAGCTCCCGTCGTGGTAAAGCCACTCATCGTCTCAAAAAAGGCATCCGTGTAGGCCAGTACGCCGCCCAGCACAAAAGGCAGCGCCCCGAAAAGCGCAAGCACCAGCCACGCCAACGCTACAATGGCAAACCCTTCTCGGATGCCAGGTTCATGGGGACGGCGTCCGCCAAGTAGCCAGAGCAGGCCTCCTACGGCGGCCGTCAAAAGTGCGGAGAGGACAAATGGCTGCCAGTGAGGTTCTCCGTAGACCAGGGCAACGCCAGCCGGCAGCAGCAGAGCAACCGCTAGAAAGCCCAGCAACGCCCCCAGCGTGGCTGCCAGCGCCTGCAGATTTAAAACCATGGCTCAGCGATTGTCGAACAGCCGTTCCACCTCGGCCAGTTGCTCGGGCGTCACGAACACGATCGCCCGGTCTCCTGCCTGAATCTGAGTGTCGCCGGTGGCAATTTCCACCTGACCATCACGCAGCAGCGCGCCAATCAGTACGCCCCGGGGCAGTTTGAGGGCTTTGAGCGGCTTGCGAACCACAGGTGCTCGCGGCTTGGCTTCAATTTCCAGAATCTCAGCATTCAGCCCGTACACGGTAGCTACGCTGAGGACATGGCGCCCCCGCAGGAATCGTAAGATTTCGCGTGAAACAGCCAGCTTCTGGCTGACCGCTGCATCCAGCCCGATGGTCTGGCTGATCGGTACGTAGGCGGTCTTAGACAGCAAGGCAACCGTCTTGCGCACGCCCAGATGCTTGGCCATCAAACAGGTCACAAGGTTCGACTCCTCGTCGTCTGTAACGGCTACGAAGGCGTCCATTTCCCCCAGCCCTTCACTGACCAGCAGATCAATGTCGGTAACGTCGCCGTGCAGCACGAGCACATGCTCCAGCCTTTCAGCCAGTCGTTCTGCCTGCTCGCGATCCGGTTCAATGAGCTTGATCTGTCGATTCTTTTCGCGGCCAAGCTGACGCGCCACATAGGCCCCTACCTTGGTGCCCCCCAGGATCATGATGCGCTGAATGGGTGCCTCCAGCTTCCCCATAGCGCGGGCGATCACGGGGATTTCTCCGGGACGTGCCAGCACAAAAATCTGATCGTTACGCTGCAGTCGTTCGTCGCCATGCGGCAGGATTGTACGAAACCCCCGGCTGATGGCCATCACCCGAAAGCGCAGCGGAGCCAACTCAGCCGCTAACTCGCGGAGCGACCGTCCCAGCACGGGCGCCTGCGGGTCCAGGCGCATGCCCACCAGTTGCAGGCGTCCATCGCAGAAGTTCAGCACGTCGGTTGCCCCGGCGCGCCGGATTAAGCGGACAATCTCTGCCGCCGTACTTTCTTCGGGATGAATGAGCAGATCAATGCCCAGCTCACTCGCCTTCAGCACCGACTCGGCCCGTCCCAGCACATCGGAGCGCACGCGGGCCACCGTGGTCGCTACGCCCAGCCGGTCGGCCATCATGCAGGCAATCAGGTTCACTTCGTCAATAGCCGTCACGGCAATCAGCATGTCGGCTTCGCGAATGCCGGTGGCCTCGAGCGTGTGGATGGACGTGCCGCTCCCCTGCACGGTCAGCACATCCAGCCGCTGCGCTACCTGCTCCAGCACGGTGGGATCCGTATCGACCACCACCACATCATGCTGCTCCAGCGACAGAATACGGGCCACATCGAACCCGACTTCACCGGCCCCGATAATCACCACACGCATAGGCCAACCTGCTTAGCCTCTGGAGGCTTTTGTTGACTGCACGTCTGAAGCCAGGGGTAACCGTAGCCAGAACGTTGTCCCGACGCCCTCTTCCGACTCAAAGCCAATGGTGCCCTGCAAGTCCATAACACATTGCCGCACAATGGCCAGTCCCAATCCACTTCCCCCGGTCTTTGTGGAGAAATTCGGCTCAAAAATTTTCGGACGCAGCGCTTCTGGAATGCCGCGTCCGTTGTCTTCCACGGTACTATAGGCCCACCGGCGTCCGGCATTGGGCTCGTCCATTTCCAGGCGCGTGGTAACCCGCACGCGTCCCGGGCGTTCCGGCACCAGTGCCTGCAAAGCGTTCTTGATCAGATTGATGTAGACCCGTCGTAGCTCCTCACGGTCGGCCTGCACAATCAGCGGTTCCGGATAAAGCGCCAGCTCAATGGACTGGCCCGCCTCAGCTTCCATCAGACGCGCCGCCTCTCGGATGACCTCGTTGAGATCTACCGGCTCCAGCCGCCGGGTGGGCATGCGCGCCAGTGTCGAGAAATCCGCGGCAATACGGGCCAGCGTATCAATCTGCTCAATAAGCGTTGTGGTAACGCGCTCAAACAGGGCTGCAAATTTACCGGGATCATCGCTTTGCGCAAAAGCGCGGCGTAGATGCTGCACGGCCAGCTTCATGGGCGTCAGCGGATTTTTGATCTCATGCGCTACCTGCCGGGCCATTTCGCGCCAGGCCAACTCGCGTTCCTGACGGGCTAGCTGTTCTCGGCTTTCAGCCAACTGGCGAAGCATCCAGTTAAAGGTGCGCGCCAGCGTGCCCAGCTCATCGCGCGATTCAACCGGAAGTGGTCGGTCGAGCTCCCCACGCGCCACTGCCTGGAGCCCTTCCCGCAAGCGGGCGAGCGGCCGCCCGAGCGCCCGCGCCACCAGCCAGGCCGTCAGCAACACCAGAAACATTAACAGCAACAACGCCCCGAACAGATAGGCTACGGTGCGGGCCCGCTCCTCCTCCAAGCGCTCCTGCTCAGGCAGGGCCGGGACAGCTACCACGTAGCGAAGCCGGCCTGCCTCATCCAGCAGGGCCCGAAAACCCGTCCAGTAGGCAAACGTACCCAGGCGCTCTGGCACAAAAGCCGACCGTTGCGCCCGGCAGTAAAGGGCCTCATAGGCTGCAATAGGCATAAGGGGTTCAATCAGCCGCTCGCGCACCAGCCGGGGGCGTGTTGTGGCGATAAGCTGTCCATTCCGGTAAAGCTGCAGATCCAACCCGACGCGCCGGGCTATGGAATCCAGAGGAATGCGGTCCAGCACCTGGTACGGCCACTCCCCGGGACGAGCGATCCGTGTTAACGCATGCTCTACGCGATCCAGGTACTGACGCAGCCACGCCTGCACGGCCCGCTGGCTTTCGCCTTCCAGAACGCGCACGCCCACCAGACCTACCACAACCACTGCAATGAACCCTACCCCCACCAGTGCATTGAGCACCCGATCCTGAAAACGTGCTTCGGGAAGAAATAACCAGCCCCGACGCCAGCGGTATACCAGACCCCCTGCGTACACGCCAAGCATCAAAAGCAGACCCGTAAGCGTCAGACGCAACAGATAGTACAGGTGGTCAAAGCGCGTCAGCGCCGGCAGGCGAGCAGCATGCACCGTTGACGCGTCTTTGTCAATGCGTCGATAGTAAGTCAGATAGGCGAGCGCATTTTCGGTCTCGTAGCGCCACAATGCCGGCTGGTGCTGAAGTTTCCGTGTCACTTCCGGATCCAACTGATAACGCGCAAATGCTCGCCCCTGACTGCGCACCAGCACGCCGTTGCGAAACTCCGCTAGCGATAATCCTTCCTGCAGCATTCCCGCAAAACCAGCAGGTACCAGCACGCGCGGGAAGGGGGTCTCGACTCCATAGAGTGGACTGATCGACGCAGCCCGCACCATGATCCAACCGGCTGCCTGCCCTGCCGCATCAGGGACCAGAGTAAACCCGGCATACTGCAATCGGGCCGACTCGCGTCGCCCATGAAGCTGGGTGATAAACGGTAGTGCGTTTTCCGATTGGCGAAACGCTTCCCATAGAACGGCCAGCGCAGCCGCATCCTGCGCCAGCAACTCAGCTGCTGAGCGAGTCTGGCCGCTTTCATAGCGGCCAAGGGGCCGTTGCTGTGCGTCGAAGAAGGTCAGGTGCACTTCGTAGGTGCCTCGCAGGGAAAACAGGAGTGAGCCGCGCAGCCGGGCCTCCACCAGGGAGTCGAAACGGGCAGCATCAGGACGCGTCGTTAACCATGCAGCCAGCAGACTATCGGCGGCCAGTTCCTGCAGCGCTTGCTCCATTGCAAAAACGAGCCGGGGATCCTGCCCCTGTCCAAACTGCTCCAGCGCACGTTCCATCTGCATGCGGCGCTGCGCATCCAGGGCGGTAAACAGCACCGGATAAAGCAGCAAACTGAACACAAACGGTACCGGCAAGAGCGCGCGCAGCGTCAGCCAGCGCCCTGCCTGAGGCCACCGCACAGTCCTGTACGAGGCAGCCAGCCCACCCCCTACCAGTACCAGAGCAACCGGAAAGGGGACCAGCCGAACAGGCGGCCAGAGCGCATAGGTACCGCCTACAACAACCAGCGTGATACCGCCAATCACTCCTAGCCTGCCATGCCATGTTTGCGGTCTGCTTCCGCCCCATTGTTTGATTCCGCGCCCCAACGTCTCCAGCAGAATCAGCAGGGCCAGCAACAGAATCAGCAGGGCCGACCAGACCAGCAGCACAAGCCGCGACGGAAACAGCCCAGTCCGCGCCAGATAGTCAAGGGTACTGTCCAGAACACTATGCCGCACCAGCAGTCCCCATAGCAGCACCAGGGCCAGCATCAGACCACCCATTGCCAGCCGGACACCGATAGCAAGCAGGGCAGGCTTCGAAGTGGGGGTAGGCGCACGTCGAACGCACTCGTTCAGGACCCAGCGTACTCCCAGAACAAATCCCAGGGCAAACAGGGCAGTCAACAGCAAGTCGCCAATCGACCGCATCAACCCTCCTCCAAAGGCCGAGGCCAGATGAGCTGGATCGAACAGAGGGGCCAGTGGAGTGCGTCCGCGCTGCCAGCGATTGGGCACGTCCAGCGCAAGCAACAGGTACCGTGCCCCCCACCATGCCAGTCCGACAATTATGGCGCGGCCTAGCAGACGGCGCGGATTCGCACGCGCGGCCTGCATCCAGCGTACCAGTCCGATCATGCCCCAGACAAGCAGGGCCGTGGCCCACAGCGCCAGGAGGTGATCTATGCGCCGCGCTGCATCCCGTAGTACCCGAGAGGCCGAAGGAATACCTAAACGCAAAATGCCCAGAGTGCCGTTGAGAGCCGACAGGGTGTAGGCCGCCTTCCCCTCAGGAGGTGCAACCTGCCCGGGAAGCAGGATCTCCACGCTCACTCCGAGCTCGCGCTCCCATAACCGCAACCGGTTATAGGTGTCGAGGTAGATATTCTCGACAGGCATCTGCCAGCGCAACACGTCCAGCACGCGCACAGCTCCAATGGGGTGCCCCCGCGCATCGACCACCGGATGCCAGAGACTGAGCGCCAGCCGCCAGGGAGGATCCTCCACCAGTTCTACCTGGACCTGCTGCAGAAAGGCTTCGGTGTTTGGAATGGTCCCTACGGGCATGCTGAGCCCGGCCCAGGCTACCCGCTGAGGGACAACGTCGTAGACCTCAATACCTGCGCGCTCAGGTAACTTCTGGCGTGCCAGCAGGGCAACGAGTGCTTCAGGGCAACTGCGCCCATCTTCCTGGCGAAGCCTTTCCAGAGCAGCTTGAACAGTCGGGTGCTGCGCTAAGCGACGGGCCTGCGCCAGCAGTCGCTGTTGCCGGGCCAGCAGTTCGGCTTCAATACGGGCGGCCACGCGATCCAATTGCGCCTGCCGCGCGCGCTCTACATGACGCTCCAGCCAGGCCAGCCGAATTACCCGAAATGCACCGGTGCCAAGCAACAAGCCGATAAGCAGCAGGGTAACCTGCAGGTAGCGGCGAGATGCTGAATGAACGTGTCGGGTGTTCATGACCCCTATCGCTCCGCTACCATCGCGGACGGCCGGCCGTTACCCGCAACTCCTGTAGTTTCCATGAGCCCGACTCACGGTGCAACCGCATGTATACCCGGAAAGGGGCAGCCGCCTGCGCATACCAGTACCGTCCGACCAGAAATCGATGCGGTTCCAGCAACCGATCCTCTTCCAGTTCAACGCGCAGGGGGGGGTATGCCTGGAAAAAGTCCATTAATACGTAACGGGCCTGCATGCGGCTATAGAGCTGCCCGCGCCCCAGCAAAGCTAACTCTACCTGCGTGGGCGCTTGCTCCAGCAGTCGCGCGGCATCGCCCTGCGCCAGGGCTTCAACCAGTACCTGACGCAACGAATCTGCTGGCTGCGCCTGCCCCCAGGTCCCTCCAAGCAGCCACAGCGCTAATACGCCTACCCGTATCCAACCCCACCGCACTGGCTGGCTGCTATTGGTCACCCCAAGCTTTACCCGCATATCGTACCGCTACACCAATCGGTATGGAATTTTCTCGGCCCCGTTCAGCACGGCCAGAACGGCTTCGGCGCAGGCTCGGGCCATAGCTGTCCGCGCCTCGACGGTTGCACTGCCCAGGTGGGGCGCCAGCACCACCCGATCACTTTCAAGCAATCCGGGATGCACCTGAGGTTCGTGCTCAAATACATCTAGCGCCGCTCCGGCAATTTGCCCATGCCTCAGTGCTTCGACCAGGGCCGCCTCGTCCACTATAGCTCCCCGTGCCGTGTTGACCAGTACAGCGGTTGGCTTCATCTTCGCAAAGGCGGCCTGATCGAACAGGTGATAGCTCTCTTTATTAAGCGGACAGTGTATGGAAATCACATCACTGATGCGCAGCAGCTCATCAAACGACACGTAGCGCGCGCAACTCTGCCGCTCGACGGTCGGGTTGGCCGGTCGCCGGTTATAATAGACAACGCGCATGCCAAACCCCAGCGCCCGTCTTGCCACTGCACTTCCGATGCGCCCTAAACCTACGATGCCCAGCACCTTATCGTGCAGATCATATCCCAGCAACAGCTTGGTCTCCCAGCGCTTAAAATGTCCGGCGCGCACGTAGCGATCCGCCTCCCGCACCCGACGCACCAGGGCCAGCAACAAGGCAAATGTAAAATCGGCAGTAGCCTCGGTTAGCACACCGGGCGTGTGGGTTACCACGATTCCGCGCTGGCGTGCAGCTTCCAGGTCAATGTTTTCATAGCCCACGGCATGTTGCGCCACAATGCGCAATCGGGGGCAAGATGCCAGCACCCGGGCCGTTATCGGATCCGAGGGCATGGTGATCAGTGCCTCTGCTTCCCGGGCGGCTGCAATAAGCGCCTCTTCGTCGAGCGGCTGTGCAGGATCCGGTTCAAGCACCTCCACCTGGTAGCCCTGGTCCAACAGCGGTCGGAGACCTTCTTCCATGACGGGTCGCGTAACTACGATGCGTGCCATAGGCCTGTCTGCGTTCCATGGTGAGGGATTACTTCAACCAGATGCGAGTAACGCCCGGCCCCCCCTGCTCCCACGGAGCATCTTCGAAGCGCGCTACGTCAGAGCGTCCCTGCAGGTAGGTGCGGATAGCCTGTCGCAGGGCACCGGTGCCCTTACCATGCAGCACCTCTACTTCGCGTAAGCCGCCAGCCACCGCTTCATCAATGAGGCGTTCAACGGCCTGCAACGCCTCGTCTACCCGATAGCCGCGCACGTCAATGCGCGTGCGCGCCTGCAGGGCCGGAAGCGACGTTGAGGCAGCCGCTCGCTGGTGCGCGCGTCGAGCGGTCCGGTTTAGCCGGCGCAGTCGACTTACCGGCACGCGCATCTTCAAAGACCCTACGGCAATTAACGCTTCATCATCCTTCAGCGCCAGCACCTCCGCCGGGGTACCGCCCTCGTCAAGCACCACCTGGTCTCCCACAGCCAGTGTTGGCCGCGGTTCCTCGGAACCCGACGGCTGAGGGCGCGCCTTACGCCGCTGCTCGCGCACGCGTCGCCGGAAACGCTCCAGCGCTTCTCGCGCTGCTCGCGTCGCTTCCCGTTCGGCCTGTGCCTCTTTGATCTCTCGAATGGTGCGTTCAATGCGCGCGTTGGCCTCTTGCAGCAATTGTTCCGCTTCTTCAAGCGCCCGCTGCCGAATCGCCTCGGTTTCAGTTTCAAGCCTTTCGCGCTGCTCCCTGTACTCGCGCTGAAGCCGTTCGAGACGCGCCTGCTCTTCCGCCAGGACAGCCAGGCGGGTTTCCAGCTCCTGCGTACGTTGCTCGAGCGTCCGAACCAGTGCCTCCAGCGCTACCTGCTGCCGTCCTACAAGCGTCTGCGCTCGGACCAACACCGGTTCGGGAATGCCCATGCGCCGGGCAATTTCAAAAGCGTACGATGAACCAGGTACCCCAGGCTGAAAACGGTAGGTGGGCCGAAGCGTCGTCTGATCGAATTGCATGGAGCCATTTTCGACACCCTCGGTTTCATAGGCAAACACCTTGAGCGCCCCGTGGTGAGTGGTCGCAATCGTGCGAGCACCTCGCCGCGTCAGCGTCTCAAGGATGGCCTGCGCCAGCGCCGCCCCCTCGTCTGGATCCGTTCCCGTTCCGGCTTCATCAATCAGCACCAGTGTGCGCTCATCCGCGTGCGCCAGCATGTACGCCATATGGGTCATGTGGGCGCTAAAGGTGGACAGGTCGGCTTCGACCGATTGCTCATCGCCAATATCAATCAGCAATTGATCGAAGAGGGACACATGCGAGGCGGGATCCGCAGGGATAGGGAGCCCGCAGGCCAACATGAGCACCAGTAGCCCTACCGTTTTCATGGCAACCGTCTTGCCCCCTGCGTTGGGACCGGTAATGATAAGCGTACGGTACGTGCGCCCCAGGCTCAAATCCAGCGGCACTACCTCACGCACCTGGCCGGTTGTCTCTCGGAGCCGCCGAAAGTGCAATACCAGTACGGGATTGCGTGCACCTTTCAGATCAATGATGCCATCATTTGCGACTTCAGGCACATGCGCTTCGAGCAGCTCAGCCAGGTGCACCTTGGCCTGAAGCAAGTCAAAATGCCCCAGCACGTCGAGCGAAGCCTCCAGCGCGGAAAGATGAGGACGGAGCCACCCCGTAGCTTCTCGCAGAATGCGATCGATCTCGCGTTGCTCGGCCAGCTCCAGCTCGCGCACGGCGTTGTTTAATTCCAGACAGGACGCCGGTTCGATATAGACCGTCTGCCCTGAGGCCGAGGTGTCGTGCACAAAGCCGGGCACCTTGCGGCGGGCTTCGGCGCGCACCGGAATGACCATGCGTCCGTTACGAAGGGTAGGTTGCGCTTCGGTTGCATAGCCCTGCCGGATGGCCTCCTGGAGTGCTTCGAGCAGGGTTTCCCGGAGCCGCTGGCGTTGCTGAGCGAGCCGGCGGCGCAGGCGGCGGAGTTCGGGGGAGGCGTCGTCTCGCACCTGCCCCTCTTCATCCACAACAGCCGCCAGTTGCCGCTCCAGCTCCGGAAGGGGTGTCAGGCGTTCGGCCAGGGCAGCCAACGCCGGGTACTTCTGTCGCCGCTCTTGAAAATAGCGAGCCAGCAGCCGGATCGTTACCAGCACGCGCCGCACTGCCTCCAGCGCCTCGCCCTCAAGCCGGGCGCCTTCGGGTGCAGCTTGCGCGAGCCAGGGGCGCAGGTCGATCAGGTGCTCCAGCGGAACAGGATCATCAAAACGCAACGCCTGTTGCAGCTCTTCAACCCGGGCCAGCTCGGCCCTGACCGCTGCCAGATCCCGCAACGGCCGGAGCTGCGCGACCGCCTCGGCGCCCAATGCGCTGCGCGCATGCGCCCTGAGCGCCTCGCGCACGACGTCAAAGCCCAGCCGCGTCTCCAGCGTGTCCGGATAGCAGCGCAGCGCTGCGCCGTCCGCCATCATTGCACCGTTGAGTGATCGCCAACATTCAGGCGCTGCGGATGACCGCGCACCTCTGCGTGCTGCCCTACCAGGGAGTCGGCCAGCACGACGCCTTCAACGCGCGCATGGGCAAACAGGATGCTGTTGCGCACTACCGAGCCGCGCACTTCCGCCCCGGCTTCAATTGACACGTTGGGCCCGACGACTGAATCGACTACCCGTGCTCCGGGCCCGACATACACCGGTTCGTGCACAACGCTGTTTTCGACGGTGCCCAGCCGAAGCGTATCCTGCTCTTTGTGCAGCAAATGGCGCGTCGTTTCCATAAGCGCTTCAATGGTGCCACAGTCGAGCCACTCCGTGACAGTAGCGGTCTTGAAGACGTAGCCGTCTTTGAGCATGCGATCGAAGGCGTCCGTCAGTTGAAATTCCCCTCCGTGCCCCCGGATGTTGTGGTCAATGAGCTGTTGGATATAGCGGCGCAGGACGCCCAGATCTGCCACGTAATAGATCCCGATCAGCGCCTCATATGAGATGGGTTCTGCGGGCTTTTCGACCAGCGCCACGACCCGATCCCCCTCGCGCACGGCCACTCCAAAGCGTCGAGGATCCTCCACCTCCTTGACCCACATAACCACGTCAGCGCCTTTCAGATCGACATTGGGCTCCATTTCAAAAAGCGTATCGGCGAACACCACGATGCCTTCTCCTTCCAGGTGGTCGCCGGCGCAGTAGACAGCATGCGCTGTTCCTTCGGCCACCGGCTGCACCGCAAAGTGCGCCTCCATATGGTGCCGACTGCAGATGTCCCGAAGCTGCGCGCGGATCTCCTCGCCAAAATCTGGGCCCAGCACAAAGATTCCTGCGTCCAGATGACGCGGCAGCACCCGGTTAAACGTGTCCACGATGCGCTCCACCATGCTCTTGCCCTTGACGGGCAGCAGCGGCTTAGGCGTCACGTGCGAATGAGGCCGCACGCGCGTCCCTCGTCCGGCCATGGGAATGATCAGCTTCATGGTGCTTTCTGCTTACTTTGATGAGCACGTTCGGCCTCAAAGATAGGACACCTGTGCTAAGGAATGGGTGTGCTCCGGCGCATTTCATCCATCGACTTTTGCCAAAAGGCGGCGTTCGGCACCGTAGTTGATTGGGACCCGGGACGTCCGGAATCTAAGAACCAGAGGTTACGTGATCGTATGCAGCGTGCAGGTTATGTGCTTGTAGCCCTGAGCCTACTGCTGGCCGGGTGCGCTCGGCTGAGCCACACAGAGCAGGGAGCTGCCGTCGGTGCAGGAGCAGGTGCGGTAGTAGGCGGCGCTATTGGGAAAGCGACAGGCAATACGGCCCGAGGCGCTATCCTGGGCGCTATGGTAGGGGGCACGGTTGGCGCTATAATCGGGCAGCGCATGGACCGCCAGGCGGCTGAAATGCAACAGGAGTTGCCTGATGCCCGCATCGAACGCATTGGGGAAGGCATTCTGGTTACGTTCGATGCAGGCATTCTGTTCGATTTTGACTCAGCAGTGCTGCGCCCCGAGGCCCGAGAGAAGCTGCGGCGCCTGGCCCACAGTTTGAAGAGATATCCCGACACAGAAGTGCTCATTGTAGGCCACACCGACAGCACCGGTCCGGCCTCCTATAACCAGCGCCTTTCTGAGCGACGCGCCGAGGCAGCCGCCGCCTTCCTCATGCGCCAGGGCATTCGTCCCAGCCGCATTCGCACGTTAGGGAAAGGCGAAACCGAGCCGATAGCTTCTAACGCTACAGAAGCAGGACGCCAACTTAACCGACGCGTCGAAATCGCGATTTTTGCTAGTGAGGCGTTCCGAAAAGAGGTGCAATCATCGTATTGAAAAAATGGACAAGCTGTTTCCCCTGTCGCGGACGGATGGGCATGCCCGCCATCCACTCAGCAAGCTGACCGAAGCGGAGGCGCTGGCGTGGCAGCAGCGCCAGATTAAAGATCTCTGGCGCATTTTCCGCATTATGTCGGAGTTTGTCGAAGGTTTTGAGACGCTCTCGCGCATTGGTCCCTGCGTATCCATTTTTGGCTCGGCGCGCACGCCGCGCGGCCACCGATACTATCGACTGGCCGAAGCAGTAGGCCGCTGTCTCGTTGAGCACGGCTTCGGCGTAATCACCGGAGGCGGCCCGGGCATTATGGAAGCGGCCAACAAAGGCGCCAAAGAAGCAGGCGGCGTGTCGGTTGGCCTGAACATCGTTATTCCCCACGAACAGGAGAGCAATCCCTACATTGACCGCGACAAGCTGATTAATTTTGATTTTTTCTTCGTACGCAAGGTGATGTTTGTCAAATACGCCCAGGGCTTCATCGTGCTGCCTGGCGGTTTCGGGACCATGGACGAACTCTTTGAAGCCCTGACGCTCATCCAGACCGGCAAAGCCACTCGTTTTCCGGTTATTCTCATGGGCACCGACTACTGGAAAGGGCTCATCGACTGGCTTCGAAGCGAAATGCTGGCTGCTGGCAATATCTCTCCCGAGGATCTGGAGCTGTTTAAACTGACCGATGCGCCAGAAGAAGCAGTCCAGATTATCGAAACCTTCTACCGGGAACGTGCATTAGGTCCTAACTTCTAATACTGTGCAGTTTTGGTAAAAAAACCGTTATCTTTCTTTTTAGCGCCGGAACTTGTATCTTTAAGCCTTGTCTTCAATCCCGGCCTCGCTACAAGTTTCGAATTTCCAAACACTCCAACCAGAGAACGATGATGCAGAAAGGACGCATGGGAGCGATTCGTTCCGGGCTCTTCCTGCTGGGCGTTGCCTTCTGGATGACCACGTTGATCCCCGTGACCACCCGGGCCCAGCAGTCCGAGGAGTACAAGCGGGTATTTAATCAGGCGCTGGAGGACGCCAAAGCCAAACAATATCAGAAGGCCTACGAGGGCTTTCTGCAGGCTGCTGAGATGGCCCGGCAGGCCAACGACGAGGAAGTAGCTCAGAAAGCGTTGCGCATTGTGGCCCAGCTCGACTACAACTTTGGCCTGCGCGCTTATCGCAATGAGCAGTATGACAAAGCGCTGGAGCATTACACCAAGGGCATTGAGCACGACCCCTCCTATCCCAAGAATTACTTAGGCAAAGGACTGGCGCTGCTTAAGCTTGAGCGCCTGGAAGAGGGGCTGGAAACGCTGAAGCAAACGCTGGCCGTAAGTAAAGAAGCAGGGGATCGTCAATCCCTGCGCGCTGCTGGCAAGGCTATTCGGGATCATTACCTCTACCTGGCCTCCAGCACACTGGCTCGCAATGGAGGCAATCCTCGGCCTTCAGATGCACGCGAGGCCATTGGCTATCTGGATGAGCTGCTCCAGATTGAGGACGTTTCCCCGGACGCCGATGTGTACTACTACTACGCCGAAGCGCTGAAGACACTGGGTGAGTATGCGAAAGCCGTAGAGATGGCCCAGAAGGCACTGGAGCTGCACCGGGGAAGCCGTACCGATAAGGCTAAAATCTACTTTGTAATGGGCGAGGCCTATATGCTGATGGGTGACAAGGAAAATGCGCGTCAGGCCTTCAGCAACGCGCTGTACGGGAGCTACAAAGCGCCTGCTGAGCATTACCTGTCGCAGCTTTCCTCGTCCCGGTAATCGAAACCCCAGCACGTTCAGGTATCCGCGAAAGGCCCGCAAAAGCGGGCCTTTCGTATCAAGAGCGTTGCCGGATCATCTGCATGCGCCGCTGCCCGGACTGCGCCTGCTTAACCGTTCGATGAAATCAGGAACGCCCGAATTTTCTGCACTTCCTCTTCAGTCAGGTTTGCGCGCACGCGCATGTGGTGGGTAATGATCTCCCATTCGGGATCCCCGAACGCAGCAGGAGGAGGCGCGTTGTGGCAGCGGATGCAGTTTTCTCCCCAGAGCTGCACGCCAGGTTTTGTGTCCAGGACCCGTGGCCGAGGCGGCCTGGCAGTCTGTTCGGTGTTGTCGGCTACGCTTGCGCTGAAGGTTACCGGGCTGCAGCCGAGTAACCCTGCGCTGAGCAGCCCCACGCACGTCAGTAAGGTATAGCGTTTCATGGCTTCGGTTCTCAATTAGAATCCTATCGCAATATGAATCATGAAGGCGTTTTTAAAGAACTTCTCCCCATGCGCTTCGCCAACCGTTTCTGTCTTTAGCATCCCCCCTTCTTCCTCATGCGCTTCGTCCAGCGCGTTAATAACCAGATAGCTGAACTTGACGACCGTGCGCCAGTCAATCCAGTAGTTGAGCCCGATGGCAACTTCACGCTGCCGCGTTCCCCACGGCGCTTCTGGTGCCAGTTCCATCTGCGAAACGCGTCCCACCAGCTCCAGGTGACGCAGCAGCGCATGGGCCACAAAAGAAGGCTGCAGGGAGGCCTGCAGGAAATAGGCCCAACTGGTGTTGTCAAACGTGCGCGACGTGAGCGGTCCTGCTCCTGGATAGGTAGCGCGATCGACCTGGACGGCGTTGTACTGTCCCTTGACGTTGAGCACGCTCCGAAGAGCCGGCAGCGTGCGGACCAGATTGATATCCACGCTGTACATCCGCGCAGCTACCTTTTCATAGTCCGACCCATCTGCCCCAACACGCGCGTACTGGCCAGAGAGTCCGATTTCCAGCGAAAGATTCGAAAAGGGAAGCACGCTGAGACGGCCGCCTACCGCTTTGTTGCTGTTGTTGTCTTCCACCTGACTGAAGACCAGACGCCCGGCTTCGGCCGGATTATCCGCTCCGTCCAGCAAAGCCGGTCCGTTGGTAACATAAACCGCATAGGTCAACCGTCCTTCTCCCAGCGGAAAAGCGCCGCGCAGCTCGAAGCCAAAGTCGGCTGTCGGCCCGACAGGATTATGGTGGTCAAACCCCAGCGGGGCGGTAGGCAGCCGATTGATCCAGGCCGGATGCAGGTTGGGCACAAAAATCCCAAAGGGCAACAGGAACTGCCCGACCCGAGCCGTCACCCGATCGGTCAATTTATAGGCGACATTTGCGTATTCCAGATCGAACGTTACCTCTCCCTCATCAAAAGCCACGCCCAGCTCCCCCTCAAAAAGCAGTCGATCTGACTGTCGCCAGAGAAAGATGGGATTAAAGCTTCCGCCGACAAAGCTACTGTTCAGCGGTTCGCCTTCGAACTTGCGGAATTCCAGTCCAGAATGCGCATACCCGCGCACGGTAAAGAGACTCTGGCCAGGCGTCGGATCCAGCCGCTGGGCCTGAAGCGAAGAGACGCCCATAAGTAGCCAGAGCGTGACCCACGGGATATATAGGAATCGTTTCATTGCCTCCTCATGATGGTTTATTTCCGGGCTAAGGTGCGTACGTAGGTAACCACCTGCCACCGCTCTGCTTCGCTTAACATGCCCTTGAAGGCAGGCATTGCTCCCCGACCTTCACTGATCTTCCAGAAAAGCGCCCCATCGGTCTGCGCCTGAACGGCCTTGCTGGTCAGATCGGCCGGTCGAGGATTGAGAGCCATACCGGCCGGTCCATCCCCTCGACCTCTGGGGCCATGACAGACGGCACACTGTTGCTGATAAATTCTTTCGCCCATCTTGAGGGCCTCTTCTACCCTGTTGGCATAAGGATTCTTCAGGGTATCTGCCCAGGCAGGTGCCTTCCACTTGCTCTGCACCGCTACAGGCCGCTGAAAGGAGAGCCCTAAACCACTTCCAAGACCGAATAAGAGCAATATCCAGAAAGTGCTTCGCATCATACCTTCTGCTTAGTCATCGTTTACCGAAATCATTTTTATGTTTAAACAAAAAAAGTCCGACTGGCAAGCATGTGCATAAAAAGTTACATTTAAAAATTAATGTTTTAAGATACATTTATATTTATGAAATCATTACACTATTGACATCATTACATATAAAATAAAAAGCCCCGAGGTGTTTTTAGACCTCGGGGCTTTCTGGTGCCGTGCGGATTTTATGCGACAAGCACGCCCAGCTCTCGGCCAACCTTCTCAAAGGCCTGGATGGCAAAATCAAGGTCTTCACGCGTATGCGCAGCACTGGGCATCACACGGATGCGGGCAGCGCCTCTGGGCACAGTGGGGTAGCCAATGGCCATCGCAAAGACCCCTTCCTCAAACAGGCGGCGGCTAAACGCTTGCGCCAGCGGCGCTTCTCCCAGCATAATGGGAGTAATGGGGGTTTCGCTCTTGCCCGTATCAAAGCCCAGCGCTTGCATTCGGGTCTTGAAGTAGCGCGCGTTGTCCCACAGACGCTCGACCAGTTCGGTGCTCTCCTCCAGCAGGTCGATGGCTGCCAGGCAGGCTGCCACATCGGGAACCGTCATGGCACTGGAAAACAAGAACGGCCGGCCACGCTGGCGCAGCCATTCGATCAGCCGTCGGCTTCCGGCCACGACACCTCCCATTACGCCGAACGCTTTCGACATGGTGCCCACCTCAATATCAACCACTCCGTGCAGATCGAAATGATCGACAATGCCCCGCCCTCCTCGGCCCAGCACGCCTTCGCCATGGGCATCGTCTACCATTAGAATGCAGCCATACCGCTTGGCCAGCTCTGCCAGACGCGGCAGCGGTGCAATGTCCCCGTCCATGCTAAACACCCCATCGGTCACGATGAGCTTGCGGCGATACTGGGGGCCATGCTCTTTGATCAGGTCTTCCAGGGCATCGACGTCGTTGTGGGGATAGGCGATGATTTTAGCGCGGCTCAGGCGGCAGCCATCGATGATGCTGGCATGGTTTAACTGATCGCTGAAGATGACGTCTTCCCGGCCGACAATGGCCGGGATCGTCGCCAGGTTGGCGGCAAAGCCACTCTGAAACGTAATCGCGGCTTCTACCCCCTTGAAGGCAGCCAGCCGACGCTCCAGTTCTACGTGGAGCGTCATGGTACCCGCAATGGTTCGCACGGCACCGGGACCGACCCCGTATTGCTCCATGGCCTTGCGCGCCGCCTCCACCAGACGCGGGTGGTTCGCCAGTCCCAGGTAGTTGTTGGAGCAGAAGTTCAGCACGCGTTTCCCCTCAATGGTCAACCAGGCGCCCTGGGGCGATTCAATGGTGCGAATGTGCGTGTACAGCCCTGCTTCTTTTAAGGCGGCCAGTTCGTCATCAATCCAGCTCAACGGATGGTTCATGGCGCATTCCGGTTGGGTTCAGCGCTTTTGCTCTCCGTTCAAAATAGCAGGTTCTGAAACGTTAATCCATGCCATTGGGATATAGAATAATTTTGGCAACGACTTCGTCGCCCGGATGCATCAGGAGCCGAAACGCCTGCTCATAGTCTTCCAGAGGCAAACGGTGCGTAATCAGGGGACTGAGATCGACGGCACCTGTCTGGAGCAGCGCCCGCATGCGATGCCAGGTATCCCAGATCTTGCGGCCGTAGATGCCCTGCACGGTTGCCCCTTTGATCACCACGTGCTCGTTCCAGTCAAGCGTAATCGACGCAGCCGTTAGCCCAAGGGCGGCCACCTGTCCACCGGGCCGAAGCGCTTCCAGCGCTGCGTAGATAGCGGCCGGTGCCCCGCTCATTTCCAGCACAACATCTACGCCATCGCCTCCCGTCAGCGTGCGCACCTGGCCTACCACATCATCCTGTTGAGGGTTCAGCGTTACATCAGCTCCCATGCGTCGAGCTAAAGCCAACCGCCGCTCGTTAAGGTCCGTGGCCACAATGAGCCGCGCTCCAGCTACGCGAGCCACCGGAATAGCCATCAGGCCAATGGGCCCACATCCACTGACCAGCACGGCCCGACCGGCCAGATCAAATGCGTAGGCTGCATGCACGGCGTTGCCAAACGGATCCTGCAGCGAAGCGATTTCAGGGGGGACATCCAGGGCATTCACCCAGACGTTCTCCGCAGGAACGCATACATATTCAGCAAACGCGCCCGGACGGTCGATTCCGATCACCCGCGCATTCCGGCACAGATGCAGTTGGCCAGCTCGGCAGGCCGCACAGGTATGATCTACAATGTGCCCTTCCGCCGATACGAACTGTCCCACCTCTAACCCTTCCACCTCCTCACCTACCGCAACAATTTCACCCGCAAACTCATGTCCCAGAATCAACGGCGGACGAATGCGATGCTGGCTCCAGGCATCCCACCGGTAAATGTGCACATCGGTGCCACAGATCGACGCAGCCCTCACCCGGATCAACACGTCCCGAGGGCCCGGCCGGGGCACGTCCGTCTCGATCAATTCTAACCCGGGTCCCGGACGCGTCTTGGCCAGTGCTTTCATGGTCATCGGCATCTTCTCCAACTTTGCCTTTTGCTTGCCTTTCAACGCAGACTGCCTGTCTGAGACAGCCCTGCCGTCTGTCGGAAAAAATACAACGCACCTGGCTAAAAGCCGGGCGCCTTCCATGAAAAAGAGGTGGCCCCGTTCCCCTCCGCCAATCTGTCCATCACGGCTTTACAGGAAAGAACCCGTCATTGTCGCGAAAATCCTCAGCACTGACTCAGCAGCACCGAACAATCCAGATGGGCAGCATGGTCTTCGGCAGCGCCGGCAACAACCGAGCGGTCCGGAGCTCCGTGCGGTTGCACTCTGCCGGAAAGTTTCAGCCTCCGGAAATGCACAGGCTAACCGAGGCCACTGTAATGCTCAGAGATAGCGTGCAACTAAGAACGGAAACAGCCCCATGAAAGCCCTCTTCGATTCCTCTGAGCTTCCCCTGCACATCGCATCCCACTCCGCTAACGCTCTTGAAGACAATAGCTGCAGGTTTACTCGGGCATCGTTTTTTCTATCCTTCAAGATCAAGATTTGCCCAACAAGTTGCATCGACGGGACCAGTCCTTTAGCTTTTGTTTCAATCCATTTGATCCGGTCGCACTCAAAATTTTTTCCATACTATGACGAGCCAGGAAGCCATCCAGCATCTGTCCCATTTACTTGCGCAAACGCGCCAGCAGGCACCGGTCCCTTTCACTGAGCGCGATGCCAAACGGGCGCTGGCGGCTCTGTTGACCACCGACAATCTGTGGGAAGCGATTCGGCTGAGCCATGTGCCCCTGCGGGCGCTCACTGCGTTCTGGCACCAGCTCATCGCTGCGGAGCTCCTGGAAGCCCGGGACGGTGCGCTGCGCCTGACCAAAAGCGGTCAGGCCCTGGCGCAAGCGCTGGGCGTTGCGCCAGCGCGCGAGGCCACCTGCCCGCACTGCGAAGGGCGAGGGGTTGACTATCACACGTTGCCTGAACAGGTGGTTACCCGCTTTGCAGAGATCTGCAAGCAACGCCCCGAAGCCATTCAGGCCTATGATCAAGGCTTTGTCACCGAAGCAACCACCCTCTCGCGCATTGCTTTTGCCTGGCATCGCGGCGATCTGGAAGGGAAAACCATCATTGTGCTGGGGGACGATGACCTTATGAGCATTGCCGCCGCTCTTACCGGCGCCCCTGCCCGCATTTTAGCCATTGATATTGATGAACGGTTGATCCAGTTCATTAACGAGGTGGCTCGCCGCGAAGGACTTGACCGGCTTGAAGCCGTCCGCTACGACCTGCGCGACCCACTGCCTACATCATGGCTCCGCAGTTTTGACACCTTTATGACCGATCCTACCGAAAGTTTTCTGGGCTTTAAGACGACCATTGAGCGAGGACTCATGGCCCTGCGCGGTCCAGGTTGCGCAGGCTATTTTGGCCTGACCCACGTAGAATCAAGCTATGAGAAGTGGGCGCGCATCCAGCGCTTTTTGCTCGACAGTGGCGCTGTCCTCACCGACTTACTGGATGACTTTAGCGCGTACATCAACTGGGGATATATCGAGTCGATGCGCTCCTGGAAATGGCTTCCCACACACCGCCCACCCGAACGCTCCTGGTATTACTCGGCGCTGCATCGCATTGAGCTGCTGCGCACGCCTGCCCTGGAAAATACGGCCGTCGAAGGAGACATCTTCAGCGACGAAGAGGCTGCTACCACCTAACGTATTACAAACCCATTACATACAGCGCGAAGCGATTCGACGGAACGAACGTTTGACGCTACCGGTTGTCGCGAAACAGCCGGTAGCTTTTTTATGGCCGGACCGGTGGTTGAAGCGGTTGTTTCGCTGCGCCATGCAGCAGCCGCCGCCCCTCAGTTGGAAGGGGTTCCCACAGGAGTTGAAGGACTGGATGACCTATTCTTCACTACGGTCTGGCAAGCGCATCGCCCGGTACGCAGGCCGCTGGGCGGCATTCCTCGCTATGCCGTTCTCCAGGTTACCGGCGTAGCCGACACCGGCAAAACCCTGCTTGTCGAGCAGTTTGTCATAGCGCAGGCTCGCCAGGGTCACGGGTGTCTCTTTCTGACCACCGAGAACCCGGCACCCTTTGTCGCCATGGGCCTGCGCACCCGGGCGGCGGCCATGGGCACCGACTGGCAGGCCATCGAAGAACGCATTGTGCTCATCGACGCGGCCACGCATACAATTCTGCTTCAGGATCTACCCACCCTGCTCAATACGTTAGCGCACGCCATAAAAACCTACCACGTGCGGGCTCTTGTAATCGATTCCATCACCGGTCTTTATGAAGCACGGGAAATGCTGGCCCGCGACGTGGTGCGACCGATCTTTTCCTTTTTAAAAAAGTGGCGCCAGACCGCCTTGCTGGTTTCCCAGAAACGCAGCGGCCACGAGTTGCTCACGGCCGAAGCGGCCGGGGGGTATGCGGTAGGGCATATTCTTGACGGCACGCTGGTGCTGGCCAAACAGCCCATTACCAGTGTCCAACAGGCCCGGCTCTACCGCTTGCCCCTTGGCGAAACGGTCCGGCTGTTTCGTATCGATGGCTGCCGGCTTTGCGGGCACGACACCAGCACCCACGTGCTGGATATCACACCGGAGGGACTGGTCCGCATCGGCCCCAGCCTTCAGGTGCTGCATCAGACCTCCCCGGTAGCATCAACCTCCGAGACGTAGCCATGCCGGTTGAAGTCATTCCACAACCTGTGGATCTCGACCAACGCGCCCTGCAGGTTTTTCTGAAGGCCATTGAGCTGGCCGGTGGTCCGCGTGGCTTGATCGAGCGCAAACGCCTGACCTGGCTGCCCAGCCTGATGGAAGCCGCCTATGCGGTGGTGCTGGAGGCCGAGCATCATCGATCGGCTGATGAAATTGCCCGTTTTCTGGGCCTCTCAACGGCTGCCACGCGCAACTTACTCCGGGCTTCGACCGAAGCCGTCCGAGAACGACTGGACCAGGAAGAGCCCTCGGAACGCAACGTGCATGTTGCTGGCGGCCTGGCTCGGTTGGCCTACAAGGCCCTCCAGCGTGAAACGGCCTCGCAGGCAGGGTGAAGCTGCCTTGCCTGCACTACCCCAGCCAGCGGATCACGTAGGCAAGGCCAGCCGACACGCCCATAATGACCAGACTATAAGCCAATAGCCCCGCGTAGAGTCCGCGATATGCCTGGAGCTCCTGCTTGATCTCCAGGGGGAAGGGGGAAGCTGTTGCGCTTCGGCTGCGAAGCAGCGTGGCTACGCCAAGCGTTGCCAGACAGCCGGTTACATTCCACCAGAGCCAGGACACTTCGGCTTCGAAGGCCAACCAGAGTACCAGGTTAACCCCCACGCCCGCCAGCAATCCCACAATAACCCCCGCACCGGTAGCCCGTCGGCTCAGAATAGCGAGCAGAAAGGCTGCCAGAATAGGGCCGTAAAAGACCGATCCGATCTTGTTGATGGCTTCAATGACGGTAGGGGCAACCCCGCCTGCAAGAAACGCAAATCCTGTGCAGATTGTCCCCCAGACTACCGTAAGCAGCCGCGAAACCTTCAAATAATGCCGATCACTGGCCTGAGGGCGCAGGTACCGGGCATAGACGTCCTGGACGGTTGTTGCTGCCAGTGCGTTGAAGGCTGAGTCGATGCTCGACATGACCGCAGCAAACATGGCAGCCAGCAGCACCCCCGTAATACCTGGAGGCACGTATTGCTTGATAAAGAGCGGAATCATGTAGTCCGGATGGTCGGCAGGTACGGCCGCTGCAAACGACGGTACCGCCTGCACAAAACCGGCAAAAAACACCCCTACCAGGATGTAAGAAAGTACCAGCGGAAAGCGTCCGATTCCGTTCAGAAAAAGCGCGCGGCGGGCGGTGTCCTCATCCGGCGTGGACAGTACCCGTTGAATCTGACTCTGATCGCATCCGTAGTAGGAGGTGTACAGAAACAGTCCTCCCAGCAACATCGGCCAGAACCCAAAAGTAGCCCCGTCGCCCCATCCATGCGCGGTCAGCTCAAGCGCCTGCAATCGATCGGTGGGCACGTGCGCTAGTAGCTGTTCCCATCCGCCTCCCACCTTCAGCGCATACCCCAACACAATGAAAATCCCTGCCCAGAGCACAAAAAGCTGAATCACGTCGCTCCAGATGTCCGCGGCAATCCCGCCGATAGTTGTGTACAGCAAACAAATGCCTCCGACCAACAAAATGGAAACAGGCAGAGACGTATCCAGGATGGTCGAAAGCAAAATGGCAGCCGCATAGATAGCAACGCCTGTAGCCAGACTACGGCTGAGCTGGAAAATCAGGCTGAACAGCAGCCGAGTCGCCACGCCAAAACGCTGCTCCAGGTATTCGTAGACGGTAATAATGCCGGCGCGATGAAAGGCGCGCGCCAGCACAGCAGCCACGGGAATCATGGCCAGGGGTACGGCGAACTCATACTGGAGCCATTGGAGACCGCCCCCTGGTCGCAAGGCTACAAACGCTGGCGCGCTGATCATGCTGATGACACTGGCCTGGGTAGCGATAATGGAACATCCAATCACCCAGGCAGGCATGCGCCGGCCTCCCAGAAAATAGTCCGCTCGTCCCTGAAAGCGCCGTCCAATAAGGTAAGAGAGCAGAATAAGTCCGGCAAAGTAGGCGCCAATGACGGCATAATCCAGCGCCGTAATCATCGTGTTGGCAGGCGAGTCCTTCGGAGCTTCGGAAAGATAGGCCTTTTCCGGTTATTTAGAAACGAAAATAGAACGTCCCGCGAAGGTAAAGATCGGCGCGCAGGGCTTCTTGGTCATAGGTGATCCATTCAATGTTCGGAATAAAATGAACCTGCGGCGCTACGGCCACATCTACTCCCAGAATCCACAACGTGGCTTTTGAAGTTGTGGCAAAGGGTAGATAGGAAATGGAGGCGCCTTTCGGATTAGGATCCAGCAGCCGATCCATGCGCACCAACAGGTGCATGCGCTCCTGCACACGCCCCACCACAAATCCCGAAACATAGCGCAGCATGCGGTCGCTTCCTCCCGCCGCACGAACGCGCTGCCTTTCATACACCACCCCAGCGCGGAAGCCTTCGGTCCGGTAAGCCCCGAAAAGATGCCACGTCGTCAGCGAGGCGCCTTGCTGCAGGCGCGCATAATCCACATAAGACTCCAGAATCAATGGCCTGGATGGGAAAAACTGCAGCGCCAGCGCCAGCTTTTTTCCTCGGTATCCTTCTGCCTTCGTTCCCTCTCCGTTACCAAACGTAGCATGATACCGCACTCGTCCATCCCGGGTAAGGCGTCCTTTCAGCGCAACGCCAAACTCCCGCGACGATCCCAGTTTTTGCAAATCTGCCGGAGCTTTTTCAACGGAGCGGTACCCCCAGACCGATTCCACCAGGTTGAACAGCGCCGATGAAGAAATGCCCAGGTATAGCGCATGCAGGTCGTTCAGCTTCCATCGCAGATAGGCATCCTTTACGAAAGGCGTTGCGTTGCCTGCCGTGAAATTGCCCGGCGAGTTCATTTCCAGGCGTAACCGCCAGGCAAAGGTTTCGTCCAGCTTCTGATCATAGGTTAAATAAATGCGCCGGATCCAGAATCCGTTTTGTCCTTCCAGCTCAGCATTGTGATGACGCGCTATGTAGTAGAAATCCCCGAAAGCCAGTCCACTGACTCGTCCCTGACCATAAAGCGTTCCTGTGAGCAACAGGCTGAGCAGAGCGATTCCGCACCGGAAATACCGCATCATCCTTTTTTTCAGGTTGCCTGCAGTAAGCTGTAATACTACAGGGTGCTGTGTTTCCATACTGTTAACTTTTGCGACGGCCGGCGAATTTTTGATCAAGCCTCATCGGAACCACACCAGAATCCATGCAATGAGCACAAGTAGGCCTAACGCCTGGATCCGGTAGTTTTTATACCAGGGCAGGGCGGCCAGCATACGCGACTCTTCCTGGAAAAACGCAGGCGACCACGTCAACCCTTCGACTTCTTCCGGAGCAGGAGGTGGCTGCAGCAGACTGGCTACCACCATCGTAATCACGCTGATGACCAGCAGAATAGGTGGCAGATAGAGAAAGTGCAGCACCGGCACGCCGGCCGCTACCAGGGCCTGCTGCTCGGAAGAGAGCGGTCCGGTCTGCACAATAAGCTGGTTCGTCAGATTCAGGATGAGAAAGACCGCAGCCGCCAGATGGCCCACCACAAGCCCGATAAAGGCGCTGCTGCGCGTGGCGCGTTTCCAGAAGATGCCTACCAGAAAGCAGGCTACTACCGGCGGTGCCAGATAGGCCAGCATGGCCTGCAGGTAGGTCCACAGATTAGGAAAGCGCACGATCTGCGGTGCCCAGAGAATGGCCAGCGCCATGAAGCCGGCGGTCACCCAGCGTCCTGCCCCGACCAATGCATGGCTGTCCTGCCGTCTGAAGCGGCGGATGAAATCCATAGTTACAAGCGTCGAAGCAGCGTTCAGCGTCGAATCGACGCTTGACATGATCGCCGCTACCAGGGCCGTAATGACCAGCCCCCGAATGCCTGCCGGCAACAGATCAAAAAGAAGGGTTGGAAAAATCAGGTCAGTGTTGGCTGCCAGCATCGGAAATTGCTCGGGGGGATAAAGAATGCGTGCAAAAATGCCCGGCAGTACCATGATGAAAAGGACGGGTAATTTCAGCAGTCCCGCGAAGAGCGACCCCCACCGCCCGTGGTTCAAATCCCGCGCGCCCAGCACACGCTGCACCATAAACTGGTTGGTACACCAGAAATAGAAGCCCAGCAGGAAGACCCCTGTTACCAGCCCGGGCCATGGCAGCACCGGATCGTCGGCTGGACGAAGGATGCTCAGGTCACCCGGCGGAATCTGGGCCGTTACAACCTCCCAGGAACCTACCGCTTGGAAGGAAAGCACCGCCACCAGCACCGCACCCAGCAGCAAGAGCACGGCCTGCACCGCATCGGTGTACACAACCGCCTTCAAGCCACCCGCTACCGTGTAGAGACCGGCCAACAATCCAAGCACAGCCACCGCCATCCACATGGGCACCTGAGGATAAAGGATCTGCACCACCAGGGCTCCTGCATAGAGCGCTCCCGCCGTGTCCACCATAATGTTGAGCACAATAAGCAATCCCGAAAAGTACACCCGCGCCCGTCCGTCAAACCGCCGCTCCAGAAACTCGGGAATGGTATAAATGCGCGTGCGCAAATAGAAAGGAAGAATAAAGATGACAAAGAAGATCAACACAAGGGTGGCCATCCACTCATAATTGTACACCGATATGCCCGTACCGTAAGCACTTGAGGCCAATCCCAGCAGCGTACTGGAAGAAATGTTGGAAGCAAATAGTGAAAAACCAATCAGCCACCAGGTAAGCGAACGGCCTGCCAGAAAATAGTCGTCGGCTGTTTTCATGCGACGGGCCAGGTACAGCCCTAACCAGACAATAAAGACCACGTAGAGCCCAACAGCAGCTAAATCGAGCCAGACGAACTGAAACGCAGGCATGGCAGATATTTCGGGTAATGAAAGCGCTCACACTTCTTGCGCCAAAGATCGGAATTTCTGTTCGATTTTGCCAGTCTTCGTTTAAAGGGTGCGCCTCATTTTTCTTGATGTAAAGGAGTGAAAGGTGTGGTGGCGCCCGCCCCCTCCACCAGACGTAGAGGATCTCTTGCCGCGTTAGCCTACGCGGACATGGACCGGTTCCGGAAGGTCCGGCGATCTTGCGTCCTCTTTCTGGAGCGCTCGGTGCTTCAGGTTTTGCGCCCGCGTCCATTCAGCGGGGCGATTGCGCGGGAACCCACAAATGCCTGCCCTGCGTTTTTCGATGGGGTGTGCAACCAAGCGATGCAGCAGCAATGGCCGGGCATAATAAATGGTCGAAGGTCAAGCGGCAGAAGGCCGTCGTCGACGCACGGAAATCAAAGATCTGGGCGCGACTCTCGCGCGACATCATTGTTGCGGCTCGGGAAGGAGGAGGAGATCCTGAGGCCAATCCCCGCCTGGCGCAGGCTATTGAGCGCGCGAAAGCCGAGAACATGCCCAAGGAAAACATTGAACGGGCAATCAAACGGGGAACGGGCGAAATTCAGGGCGAAGACTACGTCGAAGTAACCTATGAAGGGTACGCGCCTGGCGGCGTAGCCGTCTTTATCGAAGCGTTGACGGACAACACCAATCGGACTGTTTCTGAAATTCGCCACCTGTTTACCAAGGCAGGGGGCAGTCTGGGACAGCCCGGATCGGTGGCCTATCTGTTTGAGCGCAAGGGTATCATTGAGATCTCAGCGGCCGACCGCGACGAATTGGAGCTTTTTGAGCTGGTGGCCGAAGCTGGTGCCGAAGATCTGACGCGAGAGGACGATACGTTTGTCGTTACCACGTCGGTCGAAGCGTTTGCTGACGTGCTGGAAGCCCTGCGCAGCGCGGGTATTGAGCCCCTAGAGGCGGGTCTGCAGCGCGTTCCCACGACCACGGTCACCCTGCCTCCGGAGGAGGCCAAGAAGGTTGTCGCCCTCCTGGAGGCGCTTGAAGCGCATCAAGACGTGCAGAACGTCTACACCACCCTCAACTTCGACGAGGCCACCCTTGCCGCTATCTCCTGAGCGCACCGAGACGTTGATCATCCTGGGAATTGATCCGGGATCGCGCCACACCGGCTATGGGGTGCTGGCAGTGGAAGGCGAGCGGGCGCGGGTGGTCGCCGTGGACGTAATCCATCTGGACGCGCAGGCGTCCCATCCGCTCCGTTTGCTTCGGCTGTTTGAACAGCTCAGCGCCCTGGTGGATCGGTATCGACCGGACGAATGCGCGCTTGAGATGCCTGTTTATGGCCGCAATCCCCAATCTATGCTGAAACTGGGGCGGGCGCAGGCTGCCGCGATGCTGGCCGTTCTGACCCGTCAGATTCCTACGGTTGAATACACCCCGAAAGAAGTCAAAAAAGCACTAACTGGCCGCGGCAATGCTACCAAGGAGCAGGTGCGCTTTATGGTGCAGGCCTTGCTTGATCTACCTTCCGATCAGGTAAAACTGGCCCTTGACGCGTCCGATGCCCTCGCCGTGGCTGTGTGCCACTGGCAACACCGGACGCGCTTGCAGCCTTTCCGAGGCCATACCAGTTGGGCCCGTTTCGTTCAGGCACACCCGGAACGCCTGGACTGATCGTTAGCGCGCGCGCTCGCTATCGTAGAAATAGCCGCGCTCCTCATCCCGAACGCGCACTACCTCGGCCACCTCGTCCATGTCGAGCTGGCCTTTACTCATCAGATAGACCAACTGCGCGATCTGTCGATCCTTGTGGGGAGCCTGATTCCATTCAGGATGCGCCTGTTCGATCAGACTGACCAGAATGCGCAAATACGGATAGCGCTTTTCCGGGGAGTCCAGGCGGGCAATGGCCTGTGCAAATAATTCGGCATTGCGCCCAACCTGGCGGTCAATCATTTTCTCACGATAGTAAGTCATCGCTCTACAAACTGCTTATCTTACACATGGTGAGGCCGGGTTCTACAAAAACCCTGCGCACAGACGGGTAAGATGCGTGTAGAAATAAATTACAACACCCCTTGTAAAAGGGCTACCGGGTATCAACAGAAAATTGTGCGAACAGGTTTCTACGAACCCGGCCTTCTGCCCAGCGTTGAACAAGGCCGGACATAGCCCATACTACGGAGCTATGAGCCAGAAACCAATACGAGAACCTGCGCAAAAACAGCGACGGGCCAGCCCTTATCGGCTGGAACTGCTACCTGTTGTGCCGGCCTATCATCGACGGGCACGCCAGAAAAAAGAGCTAAAGGAGGGGCAGTTAGTGTATTATGGTCCCATGCCACTTTATTATGGCATTGGCGAAGTCAAACAGGTGGTTGGTTCGTACGTAGCGGTCGATTTCCGAGGCACCGGACTGCTTGGCGTGCACGAAGATGTTCTGTCCGAAGAGTATCTCATTCCCATTCCCCCTGCAACGCTCCCCTTGTTGTAGTTACCCTCCTTCTCCCTGTATCTTTTCTGGAGACGCATTCGTATCAGAGAAGCGCTGCATCCACCAACTGGCCAGAGCATGCTCATTGTTGATCAGGTCACGAAGCGCTACGGAACGACCGTAGCAGTCCATCGCGCCTCCTTCACTGCAGCCCCCGGCCGCATTCTGGGATTGCTGGGCCCCAATGGCGCCGGCAAAACAACCACCATTCGCATGATAGCCGCCATTTTACTTCCCGACGAAGGGCGCATCCTTCTGGAGGGACGCCCCGTTGGTCCCTGGAGCCAGGCGCTTATGGGCTACCTGCCCGAAGAACGAGGCCTCTACCGCAAACTCAAGGTGGAAGAACAACTTGTGTATTTCGGTCGGCTGAAGGGACTTTCGCTTTCGGAGGCGCAGCGGCAGGCCCGCCACTGGCTGGAGCGGCTTGGCCTTGCGCGATGGCGCCACCATAAAACCGAAGCGCTTTCTAAGGGCATGCAGCAAAAGCTCCAGTTCATTGCTGCAATTCAACACCAGCCCCGGCTGCTCATCCTGGACGAACCCTTCAGCGGCTTAGATCCGCTTAACGCAGAGTTGCTACGCGATATCGTGCTGGAGCTCAAAGAAGCCGGTCGGATCATCCTGTTTGCCTCCCATCGCATGGAGCAAGTCGAGCAGCTTTGCGACGATATCTGTCTGATTGCCCGGGGGCGTATTCTGATAGCCGGCTCGCTACGGGAAGTCAAGCAGCGCTTCGGGCGCAACACCGTAGTGCTCGAATTCGACGGAGACGACGACTTTCTTGACCCGTTGCTACAGGAAGGGGCCGTTCGACTGCTCAACCGGACCAACCACCGCGTCGAACTGATCTTGAACAATGGAACGCCCCCTCGTCGGGTACTGGAAGCTGCTCTGCGCCACGTGCGCGAAGTATATCGCTTCGAAGTGACCGAACCGCCCTTAACCGAAATTTTTAAGCAGGTTGTTCGCACGCAATCCGCATCGACCGAAACGTCCCATGGATAAGATCTGGATCATTCTGCAAAGCGAGTTTCTCCGACGCGTGCGCACCCGCACCTTTGTGCTCACAACGCTGCTGGCGCCTGTCCTCCTGCTGGCCATGGCGCTGCTGCCCGCGCTAATCGGCTATCTAGGCAGCCGCGATACGACGCGCCATCTTGCAGTGATTGATTCTAGTGGCGTCCTGCTCTCCCGCATGCAAGCGCTTGCGCCTTCCACACTGCGCCTGGAAGCCGTTTCGTTACCGCTCGACTCGCTGCAAGCGGCTGTCCGTCAGGGACGCTACGACGGCTATCTCATCTTGCCCGCCAGCCTGATCGAAGGGGAGGCAGACGTCGAATTTTATGTCGAAAAAAGCCCGGGATTGAGTTTTCAAGGACACCTCGAACGCCTGATCAACCAGGCCGTGCGGGAAGTGCGAATCGAACGGCTACAGGTCCCCCCCGAGCTGGTAGCTGTCCTGCGCTCGGAGGTTTCCCTGCGCCAGTACCGCCTTTCGGAAACCGGCGCTGAAGAAGACGGCACCGTGTTCTTCTCTATCATTGGTTACCTGATGGGCTTTATTATCTACGGGGCCACGCTCGGCTATGGGAGTCTGGTCATGCAGGGCGTCATCGAAGAGAAATCCAGCCGCGTGGTGGAGCTCATCGTCTCTTCCGTACGCCCGTTTCACCTCCTCATGGGCAAAGTGCTCGGCATAGGAGCGATGGGGCTTGTCCAGTTTATGCTCTGGGGGATTCTGCTCATTGCCGGGGCTGCGGCCGCAGGTCCTATCATTGCCTACTTTCTTGATCCCCAGCAGCTAAACCTGCCCACCAACGCTTCCACCGAAGAGCTGCTCGCAGCGGCAAATATCACGCTGCCTACCATTGATCCGGTGCTGATTGTCTGGTTCGTGTTGTTTTTCCTGGGCGGTTATCTGCTCTACTCCAGCCTGTTTGCAGCTGCCGGATCGGCTGTCGAACAGCAGCAAGATGCCCAGAGCCTCATGCTCCCGTTGATGCTTCTGATCATGCTTCCCATCTTCTTTATCACGTACGTGATCGAAAGCCCCAGCGCCCCCCTGTCGGTCGGGCTATCTCTATTTCCGTTTTTCTCGCCTATCCTGATGATGGTCCGCATTGCGATTGGCAGCGCTGCCCTCTGGGAAGCCGTGCTGGCTTACCTGCTGCTGGTAGCCGGCTTCCTCGGGGCTATCTGGGTCAGCGCTCGCATCTATCGCATTGGCATCCTGTCCTATGGTCAGAAACCCTCCCTGCGTGAGCTGCTGCGATGGCTCCGGGCCTGATTTGTTCAACGGAACTTAACGATTAAGCCTGCCTACAACGAAAAGGGTTTCGGCCACCCTTTCTTGCTGGCTGCAATGCGGCTCGGATGCCTTGTGGGATTGCTGCTGCTGTTACCGGCCGCACCGGCCGCGCAGGCACAGTACTTTCGCTTCGGCAAAAACAAAGTGCATTATCGAACGCTCACCTGGTACTATATCCAATCGCAGCACTTCGATATCTACTACTACGAAGGCGGCTACGAACTGGCCAGCTTTACAGCCGAAGTGGCGGAAGCAGCCTATCAACAGTTAGTTGACCTGTTCCAGTACGAAATCTCCCATCGCATTCCTATCCTGGTTTATCAAAGCCATCATGATTTCGCCGTCACCAATGCCGTTGACCTGCCCGACTATAGCGAAGGCATTGGCGGCGTTACGGAGCTGTATAAGAACCGCATAGCGGTCCCTTTTATGGGCGACTATCGCGACTATCGCCGAGTGGTGCACCACGAACTCGTGCATGCCGTCCTGAACGACATGTTCTACGGCGGCTCATTGCAATCTATCCTCCAGAACAATCTGCGCCTGGTACTCCCGCTCTGGTTTAGCGAAGGACTGGCCGAATACGCCGCGCTGGGATGGGACGTAAACTCCGACATGTACCTGCGAGAGGCCGTGCTGAATGACCATCTGGCCTCTATTCCGTATCTCTCGGGGTATTTTGCCTACCGGGGAGGACAAAGCGTCTGGGATTACATTGCCGAGCAGTATGGCCGTGAGAAAATTGCCGAAATTCTGCAACGCGTTCGTCTGACGCATTCGGTCGAGGCTGGCATTCGGCAGGCAACAGGACTGTCGTTGCGCGAACTGTCGGAGCGCTGGCACAAGGCATTGCGTGAAATTTACTATCCGGAATTAACCGCTCGTGAACCGCTTGAAGACATCGGCCGCCCCTTATTGACCGCTCGCAATGCAGGCTACTACAATACAAGTCCGGCCCTTTCGCCTCAGGGAGACCGCATTGCCTTCATCACCACGCGCAATGGACTGTTCGATGTGTACCTGGCCAGCGCCAACGATGGCAAAATTTTGCGCCGCCTGGTGTCCGGGCAAACCAGCCCCGACTTTGAAAGCCTGCGGATCCTGACCCCGGGGCTTACCTGGAGCCCGGATGGCCGACTGCTGGCCCTGGCCGTCAAAAGTGGCCCAACCGACGTCATTTCCGTCATCAACGTTGAAACAGGCGCGCACCTCCGCTACCGCATCCCGGGCGTTGAGCAGATTCTGTCGCTGGCCTGGAGCCCCGACGGTCATCGGATCGCTTTTGCAGGCACGCAGCAGGGCCAGAGCGATATTTATGTGCTGAACCTGCAAACAGGCGAAACGATCAATTACACGAACGATATCTTCAGTGATCACGAACCAGCCTGGCGTCCCGACGGCCAGGCACTGGTGTTTCACAGCGACCGAGGCGACTATATCGAACCCGGTCGCTACCAGGCCGGCTCCTTTGACCTTACGACGCACGCTTTCCAAGGCTATGACCTCTACCTGCTCTACCTCGACCCGGTGCGCATCGAGCGGTTAACCACTACCGAGCCCTGGGATGATCGGAGCGGACGCTTCGGCAGCCATCCCGATCGCGTGCTGTTCATCTCGGACCGCAACGGAATCCCTAATCTTTATGAGAAAGATCTGCGCACGGGCCTTGAACGCCCCCTGACCAATGTGGTCGTGGGCATTCAGCAAGTTTCGCTCTCAGCCGACGGCCACAAAGCAGCCGTTGTCAGTCTGCGGGATGGTGTCCCGTCGATTTATCTGATCAAAAATCCTTTTGCACGCCGCCTTGAAACCGACACGCTGGCCCCTACGGTCTGGGCACAGCGACGCCTGCACCAGACCACCCGACCTGCTCCCGCCCTTGCCCTCGCTTCAGCGGCGATGCGGCAGCGCAATCCTTTTCTGCGCGACGCAAGCGCTCCGCCCCCTTCCGCATCGTTTGGGCGCGCTCTGCTGGCCACCGCTGAAGAAGGACCACCTGATAGAACCAACGGTCTCGACGAGGCGCCCGACTCTACCCGCTACGGCACGCTGCGCGTCGACTTCCGCAATTATGTCTTCAGCTCAGCCTTCGACGAAGCACGGTCCCAACCGTCCCCTTCGTTTTATGCAGATCCCTTTGCCCCGCACGATAATGTAGACGAAAACGGCCGCTACCGCCCTCGACGGTATCGCCTCTACTTTACACCCGACCTGGTCTACGGCACTGCTGGCTACGACATGCTCTATGGTGTCCAGAGCGTTACGCAAATGATGTTCAGCGATATGCTGGGCAACCATCGCATCTGGGCCGCCACCAATCTGCTGGTTGACCTGCGCAACTCGGACTATCTCATTGCCTACAGTTACCTGCCGCGCCGCACCGACTGGACAGTAGCCGTCTACCACGTAGCCCGACTGCTTCCGGACTATACGCTGCGCACGCTCTACCGCTACCGCCACTATGGCCTGAACCTCAGCGCCAGCTATCCGCTCAATAAATTTGAACGCTTTGACATCGGGCTATCCTACATGGGGGTCAACCAGACCGACATCGGAAACCTGACGCGACCGCCGCTCACGCGCACGCTTTTCTACCCCTCCCTCACCTACACGCGGGACGTCAGCGTGCCGGGATTGCTGGCACCGATCGGGGGGCATCGATTGGCAATTCAGCTTGCCGGGAGCCCCGGCAATTTGCTCTACGGACGGCAAATCCGCTTTGTGACCGTGCTGGCCGACCTGCGCAGCTACACGTCCTTCGGCCGCGGGCTCTACAGCCTGGCTTTTCGGCTGGCCGGTGGCGCTTCGTTTGGCCCGAATCCTCAGCTCTTTTATTCAGCAGGGGTTGAAAACTGGATCAACCGGCACTTTGACAGCTTCCCCATCGAAGATCTGACCGACTTTGTCTTTGCTACGCCGGTGCTTCCGCTACGCGCTACGGATATCAACACCCTTAAAGGACCGTACTTTGGCCTGTTCAATGCCGAGTTCCGCTTTCCCCTGGTCGCCGCGCTGCTACCCGGTCCTCTACCTGTGCTTCCCCTCTACAACCTTCAGGGCACGGCGTTTCTGGATGTGGGCACGGTGTGGGGCAGTCCCTCCAACCGCCGCCTGAATCTGTTTCGGCGGGATGAAAGCGGCCGCCCGGTGCTTGACGATGTGCGCGTAGCCAGTGGCCTGGGACTGCGCACCATTATCCTGGGCTTTCCCTTCCGGTTCGATTTTGCCTGGCCTTTCAACGGACGCCGCTTTCTGAAACAGCGATTCTACTTCTCAATTGGACTTGACTTCTGAGACGGAACCCGAAATGAAGCCCTTGATTTAAAGGGGTTCTACGAATGGCCGACCCGTAAGGTCGGCATTTTTTCCACAATCCATCCCCGTAGCGTCAATCCCGCTCGTAGCATGCAAACAGAGATCAAAGAGATCAGCTCGGTCGAATACGAGCTGACGGTCCACGTTCCCGCAGAAGAACTGCAACCTGAACTGGACCAACTGCTTCGCCGACTGCGCGCTCGCGTCCAGCTTAAAGGATTCCGTCCCGGCAAGGCGCCTCTGTCTCTTGTCAAGAAGCTGTATGGCGACGAAGTAGCCCTGGAGCTGGCCGAGCGCAAAATTCGCGAAGCGCTTGAGCAGGCCGTATTAGAACCGGGCACGTATAAGGTCATCGGCCGCCCTCGCATCGTCCGTCTCGACTACAAGCCCGATACCGACCTCCATGCCGTGCTGCGCTTCGGCGTACGCCCCGAATTTGAGCTGAAGCCACTCGGCAACGAAACCATTCCGCATCTGGTGCACCAGGTCACAGACGAAGAAGTCGAACAGGCCATCCGACGTTTACAGCGAGAAGAGGCCAAGCTCGTCGATCTGCCGGCCGACACCCCCCTGAGCTCTGAGGATTACGCGGTGGTGGATCTGCAGCGTCTGGATGAAGCAACAGGCACGCCTATTATCGGCGAAAAAGAAGAGGGCGTTTCCTTTTTCTTAGACGATCCGCGGCTGCGTGAAGAACTTCGCCAGGCGCTTCTGGGCAAAAAAGCGGGCGAAACGGTCCGCGTTGACCTGCCTCATGGGGATGAGACGGCCGGCGAGCCGGTGCATACGCATCGCTACGAAGTGCACGTGCGGGAAACCAAACGGCGCGAGCTGCCTGAACTCGACGCAGCCTTCATTCAGAAGATCACGCGCGGGCAGGCTTCTGACGAAGCGGGCCTGCGCGAGCTGGTTCGCCAGGAATTACAGGCGCGCTGGAACCGCGAATCTCGGGAGTTGCTGGAACAGGAGATTATGAACCGAATGCTGGCGCTGCATCCCATTCCGGTCCCCGAATCGGCCGTAGAGATGGTGCTGGACGAATTTGTGGAGGATGTGCGCCAGCGTAATAATGGCCGACTTCCTGAAGGCTTTGATGAAACCGCCTTCCGGCACGCTAACCGAGCCCTGGCTGAACAGCAAGCCCGCTGGATGTTCCTTTTCGACAAGGTCGTGGAAACCTACGGCCTTGAAGTCACCGAAGAAGACGTGCAGGCCTTCTTTGAAGAACAAGCCGACCCTGACCGAGGCTTACGTGCGGACCAACTGCGTCAGTTTTACGAATCGGTCCCGGGTCTGATGGATCAGGTGCGACGGCGCCTGCTTACCCGCAAGGTATTCGATGCGCTGCAAGAGCAGTTTCAGCTCGAAGAACTGGACCGCGAAGCGTACATGGAGCGTCTGAGAGCCCAGCGGGAAGGCGCTGAGGCTCGGAACTCTGAAGGAAGCGTTCGGTAGGACCGAATGCCTGTCCGCCTTCAGCAAACTGGACCAGAAATCAGACAGCAATGTCCGACCGTAAGCTTGTAGAGGATTTCCTGAAGTTTTCGCGGAGTCTAACGCTTCCCTCGGGGATCTACAGCGGGCCGTTCCAGCAGTATCCCATCGGCGCGCTGGTCCCTATTGTGATTGAGCAAACCACGCGGGGAGAGCGAGCCTACGACATCTTCAGCCGCCTGCTCAAAGAACGGATCGTAATTATCGGCACTCCGATCAATGACCAGATCGCCAACCTGGTGGTGGCTCAGTTGCTCTGGCTGGCCAGCGAAGACTCGGAGCGAGATATCAACATTTACATCAACTCACCAGGCGGCTCTATTGATAGCGGCCTGGCCGTCTATGATACCATGCAGTATGTGGCGCCGCCTGTTGCCACCATCTGCGTAGGGCTGGCGGCCTCAATGGGAGCGGTCTTACTGGCCGCCGGCGTTAAGGGCAAACGGGCGGCCCTGCCCAACTCACGGATTATGATCCACCAGCCCTGGATGAGCGGCGTGCAAGGGCAGGCTACCGACATCGAAATTCACGCCCGCGAAATTCTCAAAATGCGCGAGCGCCTAAACGACATCCTGGCCTTTCACACAGGCCAGCCTAAAGAACGGATTGCCCAGGACGTCGACCGGGACTTCTGGCTCAGTGCGCAAGAGGCCAAAGAATACGGCCTTGTGGACAATGTGCTGACGCCTCGTCGCGGTTTCTTCCCATCTCCCGATGGACAGGCTGGCGGAGATAAAGAAAAGGGGAAAGGTAAAGATACATAGCCATTTTGCCTCCTTCGCCGTGGCCATCGACGGCCTGCTCTGCAGAGCAGGCCGTTTGTCTTTTCAGGAGGCCCCCTCATGCAGCACCTGGTGCAGCACCGCGGCCAGTTTTTCCGCCGTGTACGGCTTGTGTAAAAAAGCTTGGGCGCCGGCCTGACGCGCCGCTTCAGCCCGCCCCCCATGTAACCCACTGGAAGCCACAATGGGCAACTTCGGCCATCGCGCTCGAATGGTCCGGATCAGCGTCAGGCCGTCCATTTCGGGCATTACCAGGTCTGTAATCACGGCTCGGATTTCGGAAGCGTGCGCTTCCAGTTGCTGCAGCGCATCCTGCCCCTGCGCGGCCGTATAGACGCGATAGCCCAGTTGCTCCAGGGCCTCTCGCGCTGCTTCCAGGACGAACGGCTCGTCGTCAACCAGCAAAATGCCCTCGCCAGCTCCTCGAAAGACAGGTACCGCTATTTCGGATGGAGCGGCCTGCGTTTCCGGCATAGCCGGCAGGTACACCCGGAAGGTCGCTCCGCGCCCTGGCTCACTATAAACATTGATGAAGCCTCCATGGCTGCGCACAATGCTGTACACCGTTGAGAGGCCCAGGCCCGATCCCTTACCAACCGGTTTGGTCGTGAAAAAAGGCTCGAAAATCTTGTCGAGAATATCATGCGGGATCCCCACTCCTGTATCGCTGACCGTCAGGCACACATATGGACCAGGACGGGCCTCTAGCACGCGGCGCGCATAGTGCGCGTCCACTTGGACATTCTCAGCCGCCAGCAACAGTCGTCCGCCTTCCGGCATAGCATCCCGGGCATTAACGCACAGGTTCATCAGGACCTGTTGCAGCTGCGTGGCGTCGCCTTGCACTGCCCAGAGCGCGTCGTCCAGGCGCGTCTCTATGTGAATCGTACGGGGAAAGGTCTCGCGCAGCAGATGGGCAACTTCCTGAATAATCGGACGCACATCCAGGAGCACCCGCTCTCCTTCCACTCCCCGGGCAAAAGCCAACACCTGGCGCACCAGCTCAGCCCCTCGTTCTGCACTGCGCTGAATCATTCCCAACGCCCGCTTCTGCTTTTCGGGATCCAGCGTGTCCTGGGAGAGCATGCGCACGCCCAGTAAAATGGGCACGAACAGGTTGTTCAGATCGTGTGCCATGCCACTGACCAGTCGCCCGATACTCTCCATGCGCTGCGCTCGTAAGAATTGCTGTTCGAGCTGGCGCCGTTCCGTCACATCGGTACTGATGATCAGGACCGAGCGGGGCCGGTCATAGGCATCCTTCACGAGAGTCCACCGACTCTCCAGAATGCGGACTTCTCCATCACGGAGACGCAGATGCAGTTCTCCGTTCCAGCTTGCTTCGGTTTTAACCTGATGCAGGGCTTCCTGCAGCAACGCCGCGTCCACGCCTTCAAGAGCATGCGGAATGGGTCGGCCGCGCACCTCCTCAGCGGCCTTTCCGGTAAGCTGTTCGGCGCTCCGGTTCCAGTAGACAACGCGTCCTTCCAGATCGACCGCCACAATCACATCTCGGGCTGCATCCAACAGAGCGGCCTGCTCTCGGATGCGCTCTTCGGCCCGATGGCGCTCGACGGCGTAGCGAATCGAACGTTCCAGTTGCTGCGCATCAATCTGCCCCTTGATCAGATAATCCCAGGCGCCCGCAGCCATGGCCTCCAGATCTACCTGCAGGTCTCCCTGGCCGGTTAGCAAAATGACCGGTAGCGTGAGTCCTTCACAACGGATTGTCCGCAAAAGCGCCAGGCCATCATGAGCGCCCAGGCGGTAGTCGATCAGGCAGACGTCGAACGGTCGTTCTCGAAGGGCTGCCAATCCCTCTTCATAGCTTGAGCGCCAGTGGAGCGTGCACTGAATGGTTGTAGCGCGGCTCAGGAGCCGACGCACAATGTGATAGTCATCCTCGTCATCCTCAACCAGTAAAATGTCCAGGGGTGTCGCCATGATCAGGCCTGATCCACAGGGGGAGGAAGCCGCACAATTTCAAACCAGAAGTCGCCCAGCACCTGCAACGCGCGCACCAGTCCATCAAAGGTAACCGGTTTCGTAATAAAAGCATTAACGCCCAGATCGTAGCTACGCAAAATGTCGGCTTCTGCGTCGGAAGTTGTCAGCACGACAATAGGAATGCGCCGAAGAGCTGGATCTGACTTGATTTCTTGCAGCGCCTCTCGTCCATCCTTACGCGGCATGTTTAAGTCCAGTAGAATCAGTCCTGGACGAGGAGAGCGGCTTGGATCGGCATAGGGCCCGCGGCGATAGAGATAATCCATCAACTCTTCTCCATCCTCAACGGTATAGATTTCATTACGCAGACGGCTCCGCTTGAGCGCCCGGATCGTCAACAGGCGATCATCAGGATCATCATCGGCCAGCAGAATGATAATGGGCTCTGCGTTGCTCATGCATCTACCGTCAGGACTGCGTCAGGGGAAGCACTACGGTAAAGGTTGCCCCTTCATCGGGTCGGCTGCGAGCGGTCAGTTGTCCATGATGCCGCTCGACAATACGCCGGCAGATGGCCAGGCCCATTCCTGTACCGGCATAGCGCCCTCGCCCGTGTAGTCGCTGGAACGGAGAGAAGATACGGTCCAGATACTTCTCATCAAACCCAATCCCGTTATCCTGCACTTCGATGACGCACAGCGTTCCCGACGGAGCGTCCTCCAGGCGCGACCGCAGCCAGACTTCGGGGGGGCGATTGGGATGATGAAACTTCAAGGCGTTTCCGATCAGGTTTTGAAGTAACTGGCGCATTTGCGTCGGATCGGCTTCGACAACAGGCCAATGCCCTTCGACGTGCACCTGCGCTCCGGTCTCGGCGATGCGCACTTCCAGGTCTGCCAGCACCTGTTGCAGCACCGCATGCAGATCGACGCGTTCAAAAGGCCTTGCTCGTGTGGTAATGCGCGACCAGGTCAGCAGATCTTCGATAAGCTGGGACATGCGCGTTGCGGCGTCCTGCATGCGATCCACATAGTAACGTCCTTCGTCATCCAGCAACGATGCGTACTCTTCCTTGAGCAGCTCAGCAAAGGCCCGCACCTTTCGGAGGGGTTCCTGCAGATCATGCGATGCAATGTAGGCAAACTCCTGCAACTCGCGGTTTCGCTGCTGGAGCGTTTCTTCTGTTTGCACTCGGTCGGTTACGTCCCGTGAGCTGCTCTGGAGTTGCTCTGGCTGGCCTGCGGCGTTTCGAATGACACGCACGTGCGTTTCGAGCCAGCGGTACCCTCCCTGTTTGTGTCGGAAGCGATAAACCAGAACAGCGGGCTGATCATCCTCAGCCAGTTGGGCTACAAGCGACCGGAACCGTCCCCGGTCTTCCGGATGCCAGAATTGTTCTGGCTGTTGGCCGATCAGCTCTTCTGGTGCATAACCAACGATCCGGGTAGCCGAAGGGCTGACGTACACGAAACGCCCGGCGGCGTCATGCAGGGCCACCAGATCGGTCATGTTCTCGGCCAGCAACCGGAAAAGGCGTTCTCGCTCCCGGAGTTTTTCTTCTGCTGCCCGGGCTTTCGTGACATCCCGAAAGATGACGGCCACCCCTTCGTCGAGGCGGGTGGCCGTCATTTCCAGCCATATCGGCTGTCTGGTTTGCGCCAGACGAAACGTTTGCTGAAAAGGCTCGCCGCGCTGCACAACGCGCACGCAGGCCTCGAAAAAGCCGGGTAAGATCTCCTCCGGCAGCGTTTCGCGGAGCCGACGACCATCTAAATCAGATTGCTGCAGCAGGGCATGGGCTCGGGGGTTGGCCAGCAACCAGACGAAATCAATCACGTCACCGTCCGGATGATACACCGGACGCAGTACCATAATGCCTTCGAGCGAACAGGAAAGAATACGGGTTAGCAGTCGTCGGGAAGCTTCCAGGGCTTCACGGGTCCGATGCATCTCTGTCTGATCCTCAAACACCAGGATCACGCCACGTTTTTCGTCCATCGGACAGGCCCGTGCCCACCAGCGCACCCAGAAGGTGGGGCCGCCCCGACGCCGCAGGCTCATCTCCTCGCCCTCCACGACTTCTCCCTGCAGCACCCGCCGGATAGCCTGCGGCCAGTATCCTCCGGCATCTTCAAAAAGCATCAGGTGGGGCCTTCCCACTACCTCCTCGGCCGCCAACGCAAACGTCTGGCACCATTGGGGATTGACCGCTCGGTAGCAGAGCGCTTCATCCATGAGCGCAGCCGCTACCGGCAAATGTTGCAACAACGACGGCCAAACAACGGCTTGCTCCATACGGCCGGGGCTCCCTCACCCAACAGTTGAACCAGGAAAACTAACGCCGTAACTGGCTGAATCCCCCGGCCTAAATGTAATGATCCGTTAACAACTGTTGACGCCTGCGCTACAACTCCATGGCAGGATCAATGGATTCGAGCACTTCCGTTACCTTCCGCAGGAAGGAGGCTGCCATGGCACCGTCGATGATCCGGTGGTCGTACGACAGCGAGAGATACATCATATGCCGAATCGCAATCACATCGCCCAGCTCCGGATGCTCAATGACGACCGGTCGCTTTTTAATGGCCCCGGTTGCCAGAATCGCTACCTGCGGCTGATTGATGATGGGCGTGCCCATCAACGAACCCAGCGACCCCACATTGGTGATGGTAAAGGTGCCTCCCTGCAGCTCGTCAGGTTGTAGTTGTTTGTTGCGGGCGCGATGCACCAGGTCGGCAATGGCGTGCGCCAGCCCCACCAGATTTTTCTGTCCTGCATTTCGAATAACCGGCACCACCAGGCCTGTCCTGCCCAGCGCCACGGCAAGCCCAATGTGATAGTCTTTTTTGACGATAATGCGCGTGCCTTCTACCGAAGCGTTCAGCCAGGGATGCTCTTTTAATGCTTCCACAACCGCCTGCACAAAGAACGGCAGGTAGGTCAGCCGCACGCCCTCCCGCTGCTCAAAACGCTCTTTGTTGCGCTCGCGCACCCGCACCAGGTTGGTTACATCGACTTCAGCGAAGGAGGTTACATGGGGCGAGGTGTGCTTCGAGCGCACCATGTGCTCGGCGATGAGCTGCCGCATCCGATCCATTTCGATAATCTCGACGCGGCCCTCGTAGGTGCCAGCGGCCACCTGCGGCGTCGGAGGCGGTGCAGCCGGGCGTTCTGGAGCAGGAGGACGAGGCGGCGCAGCCGGACGCGGCTCGGCAGGTCGCGCAGCCGGTTGCTGCACCCGCTGGCGGCGTTGCTCCAGATACTGGAGCACATCTCGCTTCGTCACGCGTCCGCCTCGACCGCTACCGGGAATAGAGGCCAGTTCTTCCAGCGTCAAGCCTTCCTTTTCGGCAATAGAGCGCACCAGCGGCGAGTAAAAGCGCCCGTCTGGTCCGCGACGAGGGATAGGTGCCCGGGCCGTAGCCGGAGCGCCATCACCGGAAGGCGTTGGCTGCGGTGGCGCGGCCGGTTCAGGCGTCGGTTGAGGCGCTCTGGTTGGGGCAGTCGGTGCCTCGCGAGGTGTGGTAGCAGCTGGCGCGCCCGTTGCAATACGGGCCAGGACGGTACCGACCGCGACGGTTTCGCCTTCCGGAACCAGAATCTCCTGCAACACCCCCGAAGCCGGCGAAGGAACCTCCGTGTCAACCTTGTCCGTCCCAATCTCCAGCAACGGCTCGTCCGCCTCCACCCGCTCCCCCGGCTGCTTCAACCACGCCACTACCGTCCCCTCTGTAATGCTCTCGCCCATCTTGGGCATCACAACCTCTACGATCTCGCCCTCCCCAGCTTCGGGAGAGGGTGTTGTCTGGGCGGGCGGCGCCTCAGGTGCTTCCGCTGCCGCAGCTTCTGGAGCCGGCGTCGTCGGTGCGGCCTCGGGGGCTGCTTCTGCTTCCGTTTCGATAACGGCCAGGACGGTACCGACCGCGACGGTTTCGCCTTCCGGAACCAGAATCTCCTGCAACACCCCCGAAGCCGGCGAAGGAACCTCCGTGTCAACCTTGTCCGTCCCAATCTCCAGCAACGGCTCGTCCGCCTCCACCCGCTCCCCCGGCTGCTTCAACCACGCCACTACCGTCCCCTCTGTAATGCTCTCGCCCATCTTGGGCATAACCACTTCAACCCGTGCCATGGTTATCGTCAGGCTTTTTTTCCTGTTTTTCGACCCTGGGTAATATACGGTAACCGTTTCATGAAAAGGGAAGCCCTTCCCCGACGGTTCCTCGACAAGAATTTGCGAAGGTTTGTCACAACGCACCCGCTTGCCCGCTCGCGCATATCGCTGTAAAAAAACCCGGCGTCCCAGACGGGAGACGCCGGGTTGGCTGTCTGGCGCTCACGGCTCAAGCCAGCAGCGGTGCAATAACCAGCGCAACTACGGCAATCAACTTGATCAGGATGTTCAGGCTGGGGCCGGAGGTATCCTTCAGCGGATCGCCGACCGTATCGCCTACGACCGCCGCTTTGTGGGCGTCACTGCCTTTACCGTAGTGCACGCCGTCAATTTCCAGGCCTGCTTCAATCCGCTTTTTCGCATTGTCCCAGGCGCCGCCAGCGTTGGCCTGGAAGATGGCCAGCAGCACACCCGACACCGTCACACCAGCCAGCAGGCCGCCCAGCATGTTCTTGTCGATAAGTCCCACGATCACGGGCGCCGACACGGCCAGTAGTCCGGGCAATACCATCTCCCGAATAGCGGCTTTCGTTGAAATGTCCACGCAGCGCGCATACTCGGCGCGGGCTTTACCTTCCCGGAGTCCTGGAATTTCCCGGAATTGGCGTCCCACTTCTTTGATCATGTCGGAGGCTGCGCGGCCTACAGCGCTCATAGCCAGCGCACTGAACACAAAGGGCAAAACGGCTCCCAGCAGCACACCTGCCAGAATATTGGGCTGCGATACGTCAATGGTAGGCACATGGGCCTGTTGCATGTACGCTGCAAACAGCGCCAGGGCTGTCAACGCGGCCGAACCAATAGCGAATCCTTTTCCGATGGCAGCCGTCGTATTGCCCACAGCATCCAGCTTGTCGGTCCGCTCACGCACCTCAGGAGGCAGGTGGGCCATTTCAGCGATGCCGCCTGCATTATCTGAAATCGGTCCATAGGCATCAACGGCAAGCTGAATGCCTGTGACCGAAAGCATTCCCAGCGCCGCAATGGCAATGCCGTAGAGTCCGGCTGCCGCATAGGCACCAATGATGCCCAGGGCCAACACCAGAGCGGGCAATCCGGTCGAGAGCATGCCCACGCTCAGGCCGGCAATGATGTTCGTTGCGGCACCCGTGACGCTCTGCCGGGCGATAAGGAGCGTGGGTTTGGTATGCGTAGACGTGTAATACTCGGTAATGAGCCCGATCAGCACGCCAGCCGCCAACCCGATCAGCACGGCCCAGTAAACGCCGGTGGCGGTGTAGTTCGTAAACGGAATAAGCGGGCTTTCGGCCGTCCAGGCCTCAGGCAGCATCCACTGAATGATGAAGTAGGCCAGTACAGCCATTACAAAAGCGGCGCCGAACTCACCCTGATTCAGCGCCTTCTGGGGGTTGCCGCCCTCTTTAACCTTTACGAAAAAGGCCCCAATAATCGAAACAACAATGCCCGCTCCTGCCAGAATCATGGGCAGCAGTACGCCTGCCAGCGGGTGCACACCGGACATCTGTTGGAAGACGGGCACAAACGAAGCGCCCAGCACAATGGTCCCGATGATCGACCCCACGTAGCTTTCGAACAGGTCGGCGCCCATTCCGGCCACGTCGCCGACGTTGTCGCCCACATTGTCTGCAATCGTAGCGGGGTTGCGCGGGTCGTCTTCGGGAATGCCTTCATAGACTTTGCCGGCCAGGTCAGCTCCTACATCGGCTGCTTTTGTATAGATGCCGCCGCCCACGCGTGCAAACAGGGCAATCGAAGAAGCGCCCAGCGAAAAGCCTGAAATAACGTTGATAACCTTGAGATAATCCCAGGCCAGCACCTCTGAATAGAACAGAAAGAGCAAGCTGAGCCCCAGCAATCCCAGCCCCACAACGCTCAGTCCCATGACAAGCCCTCCCGAGAAGGCTACGTTAAGCGCCGGTCCCAGTCCCGTCCGGGCAGCGTTCGTCGTGCGCACATTGGCCCGGGTAGCAACCGTCATGCCAATAAAGCCGGCCGTGGCCGAACAAACCGCGCCGACCACAAACGAAAGGGCAATCAGCCAGGAGGAACCGGGTTGCCGGGCATTAAAAATGGCCAGTAGAATGGCCACCACGATCACGAAAATGCTTAACACCCGGTATTCCCGCCGAAGGAACGCCCGTGCGCCTTCGGCAATAGCCGCCGCAATCTGTTGCATTTCTGGCGTGCCGGGGTCCTGGCGGCTGATCCAGCGCGTGCGCACAAACGCATAGAGCAGGGCCAGCAATCCGGCCAGCGGCACGAGATAGGTAACCAGCATCTCCATAAGCGTCTCCGTCGGGTAGCTTCTCGCTTTGGTTAAGTATTGAACTTACAAAAGTTGTGGCGCCAGAAGTTACAAACCAGCATTCTTTTTTAGGAAAGAAGCGACAGGGCTCTCCCGCAAAAAGTGCGTGAAGCTTTGCCTAAAGCGAATTTTCGACGCGATTGTACCGGTTCATAGCGGGCGTTAGCCCTTCACAGGCAAAGGTGATGGCTGCCTGACAGGCGCGCGCAAGGGCTTCGTCGATCTGTGGCCATTCTTCTTCGGTAAAAGGCGAGAGTACGTAGTCGGCCTGCCGCCCTCGCTCAAAATTCCGGCCGATGCCAATGCGTAAGCGGGGAAAGGCGGTTGTGCCCAGGGCCTGGATGATATCCTCGACGCCATTATGTCCGCCTGCGCTCCCTCCCGGCCGGAGCCGGATGCGTCCGGGTGGTAGGTGGATATCGTCGTAGACGACCAGCAGGCGTTCTAGCGGGATGCGATAATAGCGAACAATTTCGGAAACGGCAGCACCACTACGGTTCATGTAGGTGAGCGGCTTCATCAGGCCGGCCGGACAGCCTTCAAGCTGTCCCCATCCCAGTAGCGACGGCCCTCGCTCTGAGCGCCAGGCAATACCATACTGCTGGGCCAGGCGATCGACCAGCATAAACCCGACATTGTGCCGCGTGGTCGCGTACCGCGCGCCCGGGTTGCCCAGCCCAACGATCAGGGCACGTGCCGCCATGAAACTGCCCGGCCGGTTCAGGCGCTTGTGCCGCTCCCTGCTTCAGCCGTTCCTGCTTCGCCTTCGGCACCTTCTTCTTCCTCAAGGCCGCCAATCTGCGGAGCGGCAATAACCACAACGGTCTGGTCCGGCGCCTCTTCAAATTCCAGTCCTTCGAACTGGAGATCACCTACGTGCAGCGCGTCGCCAATGTCCAGGTTCGTGACGTCGATATCAATATGGGCAGGAATATCTTTGGGCAGGCAGGTGACCTCCAGTTCGTGGGTTACTAGTTGCAGCACGCCACCGCGCTGCACACCGATAGCGGTTCCTACAATCCGAACCGGCACCGTAACCGTAATCTTTTCTGTGGTCCGCAGCACCTGGAAGTCGGCATGAATGGGCCGGTCGGTTACCGGATGGAATTCTACGTCTTTAAGAATGCAGTCCCAGGTCTGACCATTCAGTTCGAGCTTGACCAGGTGCGTCTCGGTCGTATAAATGAGCGGCCGCAGCTTCAGCTCCGGAATCTGGAAAGGGACAGGCTCCACATGGTGCCCGTAGAGAATACAGGGAACCCATCCCTGGCGCCGGATCGCTTTTGCCGCACGTTTGCCGGTCTCCCTCGGCTTGGCTTCAATGGTAATGATCGCCATCGTTTATCTCGGTTAGCGTTTTTATTCCACAAAAAGGGTCGAAACTGACTCGTCTGTGTAAATGCGTCGGATTGCGTCGGCAAAGATCTCGGCCACGCTGACCACTTCGATCTTTTCGGAAGGCCGTTTAAGCGGGATGGTATCGGTTACGACCAGCTTGGTTAGCACCGACGACTCGATGCGCTCGTAGGCGGGGCCTGAAAGCAAGGCATGCGTGCAGGCAGCGTAAATTTCCCGGGCTCCCGCTTCCCGAAGCGCCCAGGCCGCATTGGTCAGCGTACCAGCCGTGTCCACAATGTCGTCAATCAGCAGTACATTCCGCCCCTCCACCTCCCCAATGATGTTCACCACCTCGGCCTCATTCTGGCGAGGCCGACGCTTATCAATAAAGGCCAGTTCGGCCTGCAGCCGCTTGGCATAAGAACGCGCCATTTTGAGCGCCCCAACGTCGGGCGCCACAACCACCAGATTCGGAATGTTCAGCTGCTGCACGTATTCGGTAAAGACGGCGGAGCCGTAAAGGTGATCGACCGGCACGTCAAAAAAGCCCTGGATCTGCGGAGCATGCAGATCCATCGTCAGCAGCCGGTCGATGCCCGCCGTCGTAAGCATATTAGCCATCAGCTTGGCAGCAATCGAGACGCGCGGCTGGTCTTTGCGCTCCTGGCGGGCATATCCAAAGTAGGGAATGACCGCCGTAATCCGAGCGGCCGAAGCCCGGCGGGCCGCATCAATCATAAGCAGCAGCTCCATCCAGTTTTCTGCCCCCGGATGGGTACTCTGAATGATAAAGACGTCGGCCCCTCGGATCGACTCTTCGTAGCGAACGTAAATCTCCCCGTCCGAAAAGTTCTTGATGGTCACCTGACCCAGCTCCTGACCGTAGGCCTCCGCAATGCGGCGAGCCAACGCCGGATTCGACCGTCCGGCAAACAGGGCGATGGGGCGCTCGTGCCGGTAGCTCGGTAGCATAGGGCAGGGATGGGCGCTTATCAGTTTCGCCAGATTTTTCAACTTCAACAAAAAACCTGCACCGCAGGTGCAGGGAAACTACTGCTGTGCCACGCAGCACAGCCTGGCTGCCCGGGGAGGATTCGAACCTCCACATACGGCTCCAAAGGCCGCTGTCCTACCGTTAGACGACCGGGCAACATGCCGGGCAGGTTACCTGCCTCTGAGAATATACAAGTTAACCCGCCTGTGGCGGTGCAGTCAACGCTTTGAAGTCCGAGGGGATCCGCTTTCGTAGGGCTTTCACTGGAGACGTCCGTACCGACGGAGCACCTCTTGCACCTGATCCAGCGGCAACGCTTCGACCCGCCCTCGATAGCCTTCCATGGTTTCAGCACGAAACAGGGCGTTGTAGATAGCCTCTTCCGTGGCCTCAACCACCGCCTGAAAAAGCGGGGACATGCGATCGTTGGACAATTCTCGATACGTACCGACACCTGCTCGCCGCTCTGGAGTGCGTCGCACCTCGGGCGCAGTAGAGAAGGCAATGGCATAGTCGCCGGAGCCATTTGTCATGGGCGAGCCCGTTCGCGCTACGCCCAGGAAAGCACGCCGGGCCAGCCGCGTCAGATTACGATCCGAAAGCGGGGCATCGGTGGCAATCACAATCATAATAGAGCCATCCGCTGTGGTGTCCTCAACGACGTCCTTTAAATAATAGCGGCCCAGCTCCTGCCCTACCGGAACTCCTAAGATATGCAGGATGCCACCAAAGTTCGCCTGCACAAGCACGCCTACGGTATAGCCTCCCAGCGCTTCGGGGAGCACGCGTGAGCTGGTGCCAATGCCCCCCTTCCAGCCAAATGCAATCGTGCCCGTCCCCGCCCCCACGTTTCCTTCGGGCACGGGCCCCGTCTGCGCCTGCTCAATAGCCTGCAGGATGTGCTCTGCCCGCAGCGCCCGTGCGCGAATATTATTCAAGAATCCATCGTTCGTCTCCCCCACGATGGGATTGACGGAGCGCACCCGCTCGTTACCCGCCTGGCGGAGCGTCCAGGTCAGGATCGCCTCGGCGGCCTGGGGCACCGAAAGCGTGTTGGTCAGCACAATGGGCGTTTCAATCTCCCCCAGCTCCATAACCTGCGTGCTGCCCATCAGCTTTCCAAAGCCATTGCCTACTGCAATTCCAGCCGGCACCTTTTCCTGGAATAGATTTCCCCCATGCGGCAGAATAGCCGTAGCCCCGGTGCGAATCGTGTCTCCTAAGATCAGCGTAACGTGTCCCACCCGCACCCCCGGGACGTCGGTAATGGCATTGAGCGGTCCGGGCTGGAATATACCCGGCGCCACCCCGAGATCTCGCGCCCGCGGCCGCTCCTGTCCCTGGGCCCATCCTCCGGCCACCCACCCCAGCATCAACATGCCGCAAACTGTTTTGCAAAGGGATCGTTTGACGAAGCGACTGATTTTTGAATATACTCTCATTGTTTTGTCCCCCGGCTTGTAGGAAACGGTGATCGATGAAAGATAAAATTATTGGCGTCATTGGCGGAATGGGCCCCTACGCAGGGCTGGCCCTGGTGCACCACATTTTTGACCAGACCCTTGCCGCCTCAGACCAGGAGCACCTGCCCGTCGTGTTGTTTTCAATGGGCGACCGGGTACCCGACCGGAGCGCCTTTCTTTTTGGCAAGACCCCTGAAAATCCGGGCCGCGCCATTGCCGAGCAAATTCGACTGGCTGAATCGGTCGGGGCCGTAGTCGTCGGGATCCCCTGCAACACGGCCCACGCGCCCCCTATCTTCCAGGTAATTCAGGAGACGCTAGCTCGGGCAGGAAGCCGCGTGCGGCTGCTGCACCTTATTGACGAGACCGTGCGCTTCCTGCGCGAGCACTATCCGGACGTACGACGCGTAGGCGTGCTCTCCACGCTGGCTACCTACCGGCTTGGCCTGTATCACCAGGCGCTGGAAGCAGCGGGGTACGAAGCGGTAATGGCTGACGAAAGTGTGCAGGAGACCATCGTCAACCGAGCCATTTTTGACGCTTCCTATGGCATCAAAGCCCAGAGTCATCCCGTCTCCAAGATCGCGCGCCAGAGTGTGCTGACAGCGATTGAGCATCTGCGCCAGAAAAACGTAGAAGCGGTGGTGCTGGGCTGCACCGAGCTGCCGCTGGCCATCCCCGAAATGGAACTCGACGGTCTGCCTATCATTGATCCATCGCTGGCCCTGGCGCGGGCACTAATCCGCGAAACCTATCCGGAACAGCTTAAACCGCTCTGACATCGCCATGCCCCTTCCGGACGTCCTCCAGCACATTCAGGCCTTTGTGTTCGACCTGGACGGCACCCTGTATCAGGGGGACCGGGCCCTGCCCGGCGCCGCCGAAACCGTGCAGGCGCTGCAAGCAGCCGGCTACGCGGTATGCTTTGCCACTAACACTACAACCCGAAGCCGGCGGCAACTGGTTGAAAAACTCCAGCGCCTGGGGTTCGACGCTTCCCCCGCTCAGGTCTTCAGTCCTCCTGCCCTGGCCGGCACTTTTCTGAGGGAACAGGGGGCGTCTGCCTACCTGCTCGTGCCGGAAGCCGCCTACGAAGACTTTGCGGGGGTTCGGCGAGATGACGTAAATCCAGATTTCGTCGTCGTAGGCGATCTGGGACCTGCCTGGACCTTTGAACGCCTCAATCAGGCGTTTCGCCTTATTCAGGAGCGGGGCGCTCGCCTGATCGGCCTGGGTCGCACGCGCTACTGGCAGACTGATACCGGACTGCAGCTTGACGCCGGCCCCTTCATTGCGGCGCTCGAATATGCCACTGGCCGACCAGCTCTGATCTTTGGCAAGCCGGATCGTCGCTTTTTTGCTCAGATCTGCACCCTACTGAACCTCTCCCCTGCCTATGTCGCCATGGTAGGCGACGACATCCGCACCGATGTGGAAGCCGCCATGCAGGCGGGCCTGCGCGGCGTGCTTGTCCGAACCGGTAAATTTCGCCCCTCGGATCTTGATGGATCGGTGCAGCCCGACCTGGTGATCGATACGGTAGCTGCGCTGCACCCGTAAACGTTACGTAACGCCAACTCCCGCAATAGCTTCTAGCACGGCTGCATGCAACAGGCCGTTCGAGACCACCACGCCTCGGTTTTCAGCAAGTGCTGTTCCCTGGTCAAAGCGCAGAGGTCGCCCGTGGATGTCCGTAACGCGCCCACCGGCTTCGGCGACAATCAGCGCGCCGGCCGCATGATCCCAGACTTTCTCCACGTAGCCGGGCCGCGTGGGCATCCGCAGATACAGGTCGGCTTCTCCGCGGGCTACCAGCGCATACTTGGCCTGGCTGTCAAGCCGTCGGGGCGGCTTTGTAATGCCCAGCCGCTGCGCCACCTCAGCAGCTACGTCGTGCGCACTGTGCGCCGATTCGAAGGACTCGCAGAACTGCGCCTGGGCCGGATCACTCGTAGCGCTCACCTGAATGCGCAGGGGAGTACCAGCTTCCTCCAATGGGTAGGCCCAGGCCCCCTCCCCCTGCACCGCTACAAAAACCACCCCGCGGGGCGATTCCGTCGCAGGCGTAAGCGGCAGGTTCGGGCAGGCCAGCGCCGCCACCCGCACGCGTCCTTCGACAAGGAGCGCCAGGGCAATGGCATACTGATCTCCGCGCAGGAAGCCTTTCGTGCCATCGATTGGGTCCAGCGTCCAGAAGCGAGGCCGATACGTGGCCAGGTTACCCCGATCGATCCACGCACACACGGTCTCGGCTGTTGCCTCCGGCGCTAACCGCTGCACTTCCGCAACCACCCGCTCCAGGAGAGGCGCCTGGGCCGGTTCACGCAGCGCCGTACTGTCCTCCTCGGCCATAATCGGATCATCAGGAAATGCCGCAGCCAGTCGGCGGCAAATAAGTGCCTGGCTGCCAAAGTCGGCTACCGTAACCGGACTCCGATCGCGTTTCTCTAAAACGTCCGGTCCAATAGCTGCCTGGATATTCTGGCATAAGGCGGCCGCTTCCCGGACAGCCGCCAGCGCAACGTCACGTTCTCTGGACATGATCTTCCCCGAATGGGCATTGTCCATAAAAAAGCCGGGATGCGGCAAGATACGCATCCCGGCTGCGATCTGCCATAAATCCACTATGATTTATTCTTCAGAGGCGGCCGGCACAGCCACGGGGGGCAGCCGCAGCGCCAGCACCGCCTCATTGAAGGCGGCCAGCTCGCGGGCAACGACATCCCGGTAGCGGGCCAGCCAGTCATCGATCTGGGCCACCAGTTCGTTCTTCACGGCAACAGCCTGATCCGTGGGTCGAAAATCGCCTGTACCGACCACGCCCATGAGGGCGGCCAGCTTATTGTTAAGCCGGATCGGGAAGTTCAGCGGGTCCTGCGGTGCCCGGTTCCTGGTCTGGTACAGCGCTTCTTCAACCTCGGTCAATTTCTGAACAATGGCACGCCCCTGGCGACGCAGGGCCATGCCGGTGGAATCGTCTGGCAGGCGCCGGAGCACCCGTCGAATGTCCTGCCGAATTTCCCGAATGTGCTTTATCGTACGGTGCACTTCCGAAAGCTTATCCCGCACTTCCATCAGGAAGGCAAACTGCGCCTGCAGGTCTTCATCGGTGGCCTTACTCCGGGGATCTTTGAGCAAACGGAAGGTCTGCTCTTGCACCTGGTCGCCTACCGTGAGGCGTACCCGATAAGTGCCCGGCGGGGCCATCGGTCCGCGCAGACTGGCTGCCCACAGGATCAACCCTTCGAAGCCCTCGGCGTCCGGATAGCGCATATCCCAGACAAACTTGTTGCTACCGGCCCGCACCTTCAAGCGATCCCGTTCTTTTTTCGCATTGGTCGCAAACGTCCGGATCACATCGCCATCTTCCTCCAGGATTTCCAGCTTGACGACGGTAGCCGTGTCCGGTTTTTCTTTCAGATAGAAAAAGATGACCACGCCGGCCGGTGGGTTTTCGCCCAGTCCGCCGGGCGGGCGCCGCCTGAACCCTCCGCGCAGCCGATAGGTATCTTTGGGTTTAAACAGAATAACTTCCTGGCGGGCCAGCTCAGGCGTAAGCTGACGGAGCACTTCCAGATGATCCAGCACCCAGAAACTCCGTCCCTGCGTGGCCACAATCAGATCTGTACCCTTGATAGCCAGATCCGTGATGGGCACGATCGGCAGATTGAGCTGGAATCGCTGCCAGTGTTCTCCATCGTCGAAGGAGACGTACAGGCCGCTTTCGGTACCGGCAAAGAGGAGTCCGGGACGTTCCGGATCGGCCCGGATGACCCGGGTAAAGTGATCCTCGGCAATCCCATTGGTGATTTTCTCCCAGGTGCGGCCATAATCTTTTGTTTTGTAGAGATAGGGACGAAAGTCGTCCCACTTGTACATAGTGGCTGCGACGTACAGGCCACCTGGATTAAAGGGATCCGGTTCGATGCTATTGATCTGAATCCATTCGGGCATGATCGACGGAGGCGGCGTCACGTTCGTCCAGGTTTTGCCCCCGTCGCGCGTCAGGTAGATCAGGCCATCGTCCGATCCGGTCCAGATCACGCCGGGTTCATGCACCGACTCGGCCAGCGCGAAGATTGTCCCGTAGTATTCTACGCTGGTGTTATCTTTGGTGATGGGACCGCCCGATGGCCCCATCTTAGTCGTGTCGTTGCGCGTAAGATCTGGGCTGATCTGTTCCCAGCTCTGTCCTTCGTTGGTGGTTCTAAACAGTACATTGGCAGCCGCATACAGCACGTTGGGGTCGTGCCGCGAAAAGAGAATGGGGAAGTTCCAGTTAAAACGATATTTCAGGTCTTTAGCCCCATGTCCCATGGGGTTATCGGGCCAGATATCTACGCGCCGTCGCTGGCGGGTGCGGTGGTCGTAACGTTCCAGGTAGCCTCCGTACGAGCCGCCGTACACAATTTCGGGATCTTTCGGATCGGGCGCGAGCCAGCCGCTTTCTCCCCCTGCTGTCGGTTCCCAGTCGCGTTCGGAAATGCCGGGACCGTCCGAGCGGCTGTAGATGCGCACCGTTGAGTTGTCCTGCTGGGCGCCATAGATGCGGTAGGGGAAGACGTTGTCGGTGGTGACCCGATAGAACTGGGCTGTGGGCTGGTTGTAGTAGGTGGTCCAGTTCTTTCCGCCGTCGTAGGTTACCTGCGCCCCGCCGTCATCGGCGATAATCATATGCTGGGGGTTGTCCGGGTCGATCCACAGGTCGTGGTGGTCGCCGTGCGGCGTGCGGATGCGCGTGAAGGTGCGGCCGCCATCCTTTGACTTCCAGAAGCCGACGTTCAGCACGTAGACGACGTCCGGGTCTTTCGGGTCGGCCACGATATGGCTGTAATACCAGGCCCGCTGGCGCAGGTTACGGTCGTCGTTCACGCGCCGCCAGGTTTTGCCGCCATCGTCTGAGCGGAAGACCCCGCCTTCGTGTGCTTCGACAATGGCGTACAGCCGGTTGGGATCGGCCGAAACGGTGATGCCGATTTTTCCGATGGGCGGCTCGGGCATGCCCGGGTTGTGCGTTAATTCCACCCAGGTATCGCCTCCGTCGGTACTTTTCCAGAGGCTAGAGCCTTCCCCCCCACTTTCAAAGCTATACGGCGTGCGCCGGAACCGCCAGAACGTCGCGTACAGGATGCGGGGATTGGTAGGATCCATTGCCAGATCAACGGCCCCTGTGTTTTCATTTACAAACAGGATCTGCTCCCAGGTCTTGCCCCCGTCTTTGCTCCGATAAACGCCGCGCTCTTTGTTGGGACCGAAAGCGTGCCCCATAACGGCCACATACACTAGATCAGGATTGCGCGGATGAATCACAATGTCGCCGATGTGCCGACTGTCTGGCAGTCCGATAAACGTCCACGTTTTGCCGGCATCGGTTGATTTCCACATGCCGTATCCATGGGAGACGTTTCCGCGAATCGACTCCTCTCCTCCTCCCACGTAGATTACATTGGGATCCCATTCACTGACGGCAATAGCCCCGATCGATCCGCCAAAAAAGCCATCCGAAACGTTCTGCCACGTCTGTCCGCCGTCTGTGCTCTTCCAGACTCCACCTCCTGTTCCTCCAAAGTAGTGCACCAGTGGCTGGCCGCGCACTCCTGTAACAGCTGTTGAGCGTCCCCCTCGAAAGGGGCCAATCATGCGAAACTGAAGCGTGTCGAACAGGGCCGGGTCATACCCATGAGGAGGCGTCGGGATCGTTTGCGTCTGCCCGTTCCATCCCGGAATCCAGAGGAAGGCTAGCAGGAGCAGTAAGTAGCGCATGGCCGGATCGAAGGCTGGTGAAGGTTCCTGCCAAATGTAAGCCCTTCCGAAAAAAATCACCAGCCTAAAAAAAGCGGGCTCTGCACAAGAGCCCGCGCATGGCAACTGCTCAGATCCGTTTCCCCTTATTCATTGGGAAGAGTCGGCATGCGGGTTGTGCGGGAAGGTGTGCCGGAGGATTCCAGCGCGCGCATGTCATTGTACTTGGAGGGACACTTCATCAAAATCTCCCGCGCATGAAACACCTCCCCCTCCATACGTCCCATCACCACCAGTTGCTCGGCATCTTCAAAGTTGGCCGGCTTGAGATTGGGGTATTCGACGCGGCGCACTACCCCTTCCGCATCCCGCATGTAGAAACTAAACACGTTCCGGGCCGGATCGTAATGCACGGGCCGCTCTGGCACCCACTGGCCCACCACGTGGGCTTCGGCCCCGCTGGCAGCCGCTTCCTCAAAGCTCATGTAACCGCCCACCTTTTCTCCAAAGCTCAGCATCACCATGGTAAAAAAGCCGCCCAGCAGGGTTACTCCTACCAGGGTTTTTATCAAGCGCTTGTTCATGGCGTAAGGCCTGCGTTTGCTTCCGGAATACGTTCTTGCAACGTGCGTTCCAGCCGATCAAGTTTCCGATCGGTCCGGAACACAAAGAAGATCAATCCGAACCAGATAATCAGCACAACGGCCAGCACCACGTAAAGCTTGTCTTCGGCCAGCATCACGCGCTCAATGCCCTCTGGAGGTTTTGTCGGCACGGACGCTGTGGCCCAGACCGTATCATAGGGTGTGGCCAGGCCTGTTTCGGTTGTATCGCTCAGGGCTCGCAGATTCATGACTTGGCCTCCAGCATGGTGGCTTGCAGCATTTCCAGACGCCGCTCAAGCAGCGCCAGCCGCACCCGTTGCGTGTAGAGCACCCAGAACAACCCGATGAATCCGATCACCGCCGGGTAGAATACCAGCCGCATGATCGGATGCGTAATGTCACTGAACGCCGGGCTACCTTCGGCGCCCGGATGGAGACTTTCCATCTGGCGCGGCAACACGTACAGCAAAAAGGGCATGGTCACACAGGCAAACAGGTTGTAGACAGCCGCCACGCGCCCACGCTTTTCCGGATCTTCCACCGCCCCCCGCAACACAAAATACGCGCCGTAGATCAGGAGTTGAATGACCACAAACGACTGTTTGGGGTCGAAATTCCACCAGAGTGACGTGCCCAGATACCAGGTAAAGCGCGCCCAGACGATTCCAGTGGCCAGCCCGAGCAGACCAAAAGCGATTCCGACCCGCGCCGCCTCACGTGCCCGCAAATCCCGAATCGGATCGCCTGATTGCAGGTAGCGCAACGAATGATAGGCCGATACCAGCGCCGCAGCCATCAGCGTAAACCACATCGGCACATGAAAATACAGGTTACGCGCGGTATGCTCCAGAATATGAATGCGTGGAATGCGCAACAGGAAAGCGCCCACGATGACGAGCGTCAGCCACACCACTACGGCATTCCGAATACGCCGGTAACGCCGCAGATTCACAGGGGCAGTTGGTTCGGTCATGGTTTCAGTCGAGCCAGATATACTCAAACAGGAGCACGGCTGCTGTAATGACAGCTCCTCCAAACCCCACGAGCGTCAGCAATTCATCGGCCGCTGTTGCCCATCCCTCAGCCACCAGCAACGCGCTGCGTGTCGCCTCAACGGCCGAAAGCAATAGCGGTACCAGCACTGGAAACAGCAACACGGGCAACAAGGCACCCCGCCCTCCTGCCGCCCGGGCAATCAGCGCGCTCAGCAGGGTTGTTGCCCCTGCCAGTCCGATCGACCCCAGCACAAGCGTCAGCATCAGCAGCCCCGGCCAGGCGATTTTCACTCGCAGTAACACGGTAAACGCTCCCACCGCAACCAGATTCAGCGCCAGCAGCAGCACAAAATTCACCAGCAACTTCCCGGCATAAACCGCACCCGGCCGCAGATTAAGCTGCAAAAGCAGCATCGTGCCCCGCTCTTCCTCGCTGATGAAAGCCCGGCCCAGCCCCACAGCCGCCGCAAACAACAGGACTGTCCACAGCAGCGCAGCCTGCACGCGCGCGCTCAGCGGCGTGGGCCCCACCGCAAACGCCATCACTACTAGCGCGCCCAGCGCAAACAGCAACAGCATGTTGATGGCGTAGCGGGCCCGCAGTTCCAGCTTAATATCCTTTTCGAAGACCGCCCAGAATCCACGCAGCCAGGCTTTCATACAAGGGACCATTTCGTACCTTCCTACTGCCTACGTCCAAAGATACAGGTCCGCCCGAGAAAATCCGCCGAAGAAATGACCGAAGACCGAATGCTCGGTGCCCTGCTGGGCACGGCCGTAGGGGATGCGCTGGGCATGCCTGTCGAAGGCCTCAGCCACACAAACGTACGCACCTATTACAGAGGGATCAAGCAGTACGAACCCGACCGGCACCGCCGCGATCTGGCGGCCGGCCAGTGGACCGACGACACGCAGTTCACGTTTGCCCTGACCGAAGCGCTGACCGAATGGCTGCACGCGACCGATCACCCGGCCCATTTCGACCGTACCCTGGCCGAACAGCTGACCGTCGCCTACGTGGCGCTGCGCCCCCGGGCCCGGCGCTGGGGGCCCACCAGCCGAACCGCTATCGAGCGCCTGGCGCAGGGCATCCCCTGGACCAAAGCGGGCGATGCAACGCACCCGTCCAATGGCGCGGCCATGCGGGCGGCTCCGCTGGGCCTCTGGTGGGCTACCGTTGCAGTTTCGTTCGATCAGGCGTTGACGTTTCTCCAGGCGGTTTTGGGCCTCACGCATCGCCATCCCACGGCCCTGGTAGCTGGTATCGGCCAGGCTTTTGCCGTGGCCGAGGTGCTGCGCACCCCGCCAGAAGC
>NZ_FRAU01000001.1:300000-486619 GCF_900142415.1 Rhodothermus profundi | reverse complement strand
AAAGACTTTCAATACCAAATAGGTGCGATTAAAATATTATGAAGGAGCTTATTCTCACGGCACGCGCACGTCTTTCAATACCAAATAGGTGCGATTAAAATACGTATGTTCTTTTTTTATGATGTATGTTTCTCGTTCCTTTCAATACCAAATAGGTGCGATTAAAATGTGGCGAGGCGCGTGCGCAGCTCGCCCAGCACAATGCTTTCAATACCAAATAGGTGCGATTAAAATCCCGGTACTATGAAGTGGAAAACCGCCTGTCTGGGCGTATTATAAAGGATTGGAAGGGGAATGTCAAGCTCCCGGTGTCGTCGACCTTCGGTTAATCCTCAGACGCTGGGAGAATGACGACGTTTTGTAATTGCCTGTAAAACAATGTCTTGTGCGTAGCACCCTGAAAGGCAAACGCACAACGCTTCAAGTGAATAAGCTACTCTGCCCGTAGAACGACGACATCATTTTGGGGATAAACATCCATTAAGTAGTAACTTAACTATTAATTAATTCTCTTCAGCGGATTCCGGAGTGGGTGTGGCAAACTCGTCATAGCTTTCGCGGCGAATGGCTATGCCGGCAGCAGCCAGCTTGCCTTCAAGATTCTCATAACCACGGTCGAGATGATAGACGCGCAGCACATGCGTTTCGCCCTCAGCTACCAGACCGGCCAGTACCAGCGATACGCTGCCACGCAGGTCGGTGCTCATCACGTGCGCGCCCTGCAGCCGCTGAGGCCCTTCCAGATAGACCGTATTGCCATCAATGCGCACCTGTAATCCCATGCGCATGAGTTCTGGGACGTGCTTGAAACGGTCAGGATAGACCAGGTCGCGCACGAAAGCCGCTCCTTCCGCACAGGCTAGCAGAACGGTCCATTGCGCCTGCAAATCGGTCGGAAAACCCGGATAGGGCGCCGTCTCGATGGAGACGGCACGCAGCCGTTCCGGAACAGTAACGGCTACGGTATGACGATCGAACGTAAACGCTGCACCAGTCTGCTGAAACGCTTCCAGAAACGCTTCACCCAGGTGCGCCGGTTCTGCGTTGGTCAGATAGATCGTATCGCCAGGCATGCCCGCAATGGCGGCTGCAATCATAAAGGTCCCCAGCTCAATACGGTCGGGACTGTTGCGAAAGGTGATGGGACGCAATGCTTCCACGCCTTCAACCTCAATGGTGCGCGTCCCCAACCCTTCGATCCGAGCGCCCATCCGCTGCAAGGCCTGGCCAAAGACAACCACGTCGGGTTCCAGCGCTGCATTTTCAATGCAAGAGCTCCCGCGGGCGGTTACCGCACCCAGAAGGAGGTTAACCGTAGCACCCACGCTGGGTGGATCCAGCCGAAAGCGACCACCGCGCAACCGGCCCCCTGGGGCCCGGGCGACAACATAGCCGCGGTCCAGTTCGATTTCTGCTCCGAAGGCCCGTAGTCCCTCCAGATGCAGGTTGACCGGACGCGGCCCCCAGGCGCACCCCCCCGGCAGCGATACGCGCGCCTGCCCGCAACGACCCAGCAAGGCGCCCAGCATGTAAAACGAAGCGCGCATCTGCTTGACCAGCTCGTACGGCGCCTCCGGAAAGTCAATGCGAGTGGCGTCGATGCGCAGCACATGCGCGGCCGGATCGAAGCGCACCGAGGCGCCGGCAATGCGCAACACGTGCGAGAATGTTGTGATGTCACGCAGATGTGGAATGTTTTCCAGCAGGGTGACTCCGTCGGCCAACACGGCACCGGCCATCAGCATAAGCGCCGTGTTTTTCGAACCACTGACGGGCAACGTGCCCCGGAGAGGACGTCCACCTTCAATGACTAGTTTATCCATCACGGTACAGTTTGTCTGCAATGCCCTGCAAAATATAATCCGTGGAATCCGCGCGCCAGCGATCGCGTTCCTTGAAAGCCGTGCAGGTTACGGGAAAAAGCATATGGGTGGGAAGCCTTCGGTCATTTACCTGGACTATGCCGCCACAACGCCGCTGGATCCGCGCGTGCTGGAGGCCATGCGGCCGTACCTCGAAGAACACTACGGCAATCCGTCGTCGGTGCACCAGCTTGGCCGCCGGGCACGGGTAGCAATTGAGGAAAGCCGCGAACGGATTGCGGCGCTGATCGGTGCCGAACCCGCCGAAATTGTGTTTACCAGCGGAGGGACCGAGGCCGACAATCTGGCGCTTCGCGGCGTGTTGCATGGCGCGAAGCGCCACCTGATCACCTCACAGGCTGAACATGAGGCCATTCTCCGCACCGCCGAAACGCTCGAAGCGGAAGGCGTAACGGTGACCTATCTGTCTCCTGGACCGGAAGGAGCTGTCACGGCCGAGCAGGTGGCTGCCGCCATCACCGGGGAGACCGGACTGGTATCGATCATGCACACCAACAATGAGCTGGGCACTTATTCTCCGGTACGGGCCATTGCTGAGGTGTGCCATCAAAAGGGCGTGCCGTTGCACTGCGATGCGGTGCAGGCCGTGGGATTGCTGCCTGTGCGGGTAGACGAGCTGGCCGTAGATCTGCTTTCGGCCTCCGCCCATAAGTTTTACGGTCCCAAAGGCATAGGCTTTCTGTACGTGCGACGCGGTATTGAGCTACGTCCCCTCCTGCAAGGGGGCAAACAAGAGCAGGGACGCCGGGCCGGCACCGAAAACGTAGCGGCTATCGTGGGCATGGCGCGGGCATTGGAACTGGCTGTTGAAGAGCAGGAAGCCAGACTGACCCACCTGCAGCAACTCCGGAACCGGTTAATCCAGCGGCTGGAAGAAGCCCTGGGTGGTGCGTTCGTGCTCAACACGCCGCGCGATCCCGCGCAGGCGGCACCGCACATTGTCAATATCGCGTTTCCTCCGCAGCACGGCGAACCGGTCGATGGGGAAATGCTACTGCTCAATCTCGACCTGGAAGGCGTGTGCGTTTCGTCCGGCTCGGCCTGCACCAGCGGTGCGGTAGAGCCCAGCCACGTGCTCCAGGCCATCGGGCTATCACCCGAGACGGCCAGGGCTGCGGTACGCTTTTCGATGGGGTGGAAAACAACCGAAGCCGAAATTGATCAGGCTGTTGAGATACTGGCAACGGTGGTCGCACGTATGGCAGGCGTCATGCGCTGAATTCGGTGTAAAGAAAAAGATTCCGCGCCGCATTTTTGTATCTTTCCCTAAAAAAGAGAAAGTTCTTGCCAGAGCGTATCGTTGCTATTACCTTGTATTTCAGGGCTGGAAGCGCTTCTGAATAAAGCAAAAAACGCTGTTCGCCATGGAAACACTGTATGCCAAGGGACGCAAAGTCGTTGACGAGTTCATCACGCTGGAGCAGTTCATTATCGATCAGCAGAGTCGCTTCCCGCATTCAACCGGCGCCTTTTCGCGGTTGCTTCGGGACATCAGCGTGGCCGCTAAAATCGTCAACCGGGATATTCGACGGGCTGGCCTGGTGGATATTTTCGGGACAACGGGTCGCGTTAACATCCACGGGGAAGTGCAGCAGAAGCTGGATGCCATGGCGCACGAAGAATTCGTGCGCGCATTAAAGCGCGGAGGAGAATGCTGCCTGATCGGCTCAGAAGAACATGCGGAGGCAATCCCGCTCAGCGCCAATGGCGAAGGGGATGGCCGCTACATTGTGCTCCTCGATCCGCTCGACGGCTCCTCTAACGTGGACGTGAACGTATCGGTCGGGACCATCTTCAGCATCTATCGACTGCCCGACGAATACGACACGCCCACCCTGGAAGCAGCCCTGCAACCCGGAAGCCAGCAGGTGGCGGCCGGCTATATCGTCTATGGCTCTTCCACAATGCTGGTCTATACTACCGGCAACGGAGTCAACGGCTTTACCCTGGATCCCTCAATCGGTGAATTCATTCTTTCGCATCCCAACATTCAGATTCCCAAAAAAGGGAAGATCTACTCAATCAACGAGGGTAACTTCAACTCCTTTGAAGAAGGACTCAAACGGTTCCTCCGGTGGGCGCAGGAAGAGGATAAGGCTACCGGACGCCCCTTCACCACGCGCTACATCGGTTCGTTTGTCTCTGATTTTCACCGCAACTTGCTCAAAGGGGGCATTTATATGTACCCGGCCACCCGCAAGAATCCGGAGGGCAAACTGCGACTGATGTACGAGGCCAACCCCATGGCTTTTATTGTGGAGCAAGCCGGCGGACGGGCTTCGGACGGCCACCGACGCATCCTGGATATTGTACCGGAAAAGCTGCACCAGCGCACACCGCTGTTCATTGGAAGTGAGGAGCTGGTGCGGACCGTCGAAGAATTTCTCCAGGGCAAGCGATAGGGCGAAAAAAACAATTGCCGGGGGGACGAAGGAGGCTGAGACGACGCCAGGAGCGAATCTGACGAAGCGCTACGCGGCGATTCCGCTCCGTCCTCTGAAACACAGGGATTATCTTATCCGTCGGATGCCGAGATACGCTCCGTTGGGGAGGGGGAGGATTTTTGTTGCCAGATTGTCTTATTGGAGATCAGAGGACGCGCCCAGAAACTCACGCTTAAAATATAGCCGAACGTCAGGTATAGAAAACATAGCCCCCCTCGCAGTCCCAGTAGATCGCCGAGGACTCCAATGATAAGCGGCACCACAGCACCGCCTGCAATGCCGGTTACTAGAATACCGGAGAACGCTCCGTGATGGGCCGGCACAGAATTCAGCGCCAGCGAAAACACGACCGGCCACATCACCGAAGCAAACAGACCAATCAGAGGAAAGGCCCAGCGAGCAACAGGGCCCGGACCCAGCAGGCCGGCCGTCAGGCAACCCAGTGCAGCCAGCGTGAACAGCCGAAGCACCACCCGACTATCCAGGAGCTTCAGCAGCACCAGTCCCAGCAATGTACCTGCTGTCATCAATCCCCAGAATGAGGAAACAGCCCGAGCGCCTACGGTCTGGGGATCGTAACCGTGATAGCGCGCCAGAAACTCTGAGGTCCAGTTGGCCACGCCCTGCTCAGAGCCTACATAGGCAAAAATGCCCAGAAAAAATAGCCAGACCAGTGGCTGGCGCAGGAGCTGACGGTAGATGGCCAGCCTGCCGGCCCGCTCTTCGACGGTGCGCTCGACGCGGGGCAGCCGGACAAGGGCCATAATACCCATCATGAGCAGCGAAATAGCTGCCAGCATCCAGTACAACGAAATCCAGGGAAGCTCAGGCGGAACTACCCGGTCCAGCAAAGCCAGCCAGAACGATTCAGGCGGCTCCGGCTGGCTCAGATTCCATACCAGATAGGCATAAACAAGGGGGCTCAAGAACGACGCCAACCCAAAGCAGAGCTGGCCCAGCGTTGCGTTAAACGCAAAGTGCTCCTCGCCGCCGGCTACGCGCAGCAGCGGATTGACGGCTACCTGCAAAAAGGCCATTCCCGAGCCAATCAGGAACAGCGATCCGACAGCGACTAGATAGTGTGGAAACAATGCCAGCAGTTGCGCCCCCACATAGGCGACGCCAAAAGCACCGATCAGAATGGGCTTTTCGCCTACGCGCTCAATGAGAAAGCCGGCCGGAATAGAAAACACCCCGTAGGCCATGAAAAAAGCAAACGGAAGCAAGGCTGCCAGCGTCAGGCTGAGGCCAAAGTCGTCAATGATTTCCGGAATGAGCGGCCCCAGGATGTTGGTCAGAAACGAAATCACAAAGAACGTAAACAGGATGAGCCCGACCAGCGAATAGCTACGCGGCCGCGCAGGCTCAGTGGATGTCGAAGGGTTCGGAAATGCCGTCATGGTGATTGTACTCCAGTTCTGAGGCAGCTTCCTGGTCGAGCAGCACGTGCGCATAGCGATGCAGTTGTACAATGGTAGCGGGCACCATGGCCGAAATGGGGCCCTCCAGCATGGCGCGCACGGCGCGCGCTTTCGCCTTGCCGCTGGCCAGCAACAACAGGCGTCGCGCTTCCATAATAGTCCCGATCCCCATCGTAATGGCATAGCGGGGCACGGCCTCTTCACGCTCAAAGAAACGGGCATTGGCTCGCCGGGTAGCCCGCGACAGGGTCTTGATGCGTGTGCGCGAGCCCAGCGAGGAACCCGGTTCGTTAAAAGCCAGGTGACCGTTCGGACCGATACCCAGGATTTGCAGATCAATTCCGCCTACCCGGCGGATCTGTTCTTCGTACCACTGACAGTGGGCTTCAATATCGTCGACCATTCCATTGGGAATATGGACGTTCGAAGGGTTGATATTTACATGTTTGAAAAGATTTTCCCACATGAAGTGATGGTAGCTCTGAGGGTGTCGGGGCGGCAAACCCACGTACTCGTCCAGATTAAAGGTGATAACCTTGGAAAAGTCAAGCTCACCATTGCGATAGCCGGCAACCAGGCGTCGGTACAGGCCCAGGGGCGTGCTGCCCGTAGCAAATCCCAATACACAGTTGGGCTTCCGACGGATCAGGGTTGCCACAATCTCATACGCTCGGTCGCTTAACGACTCATAGTCTGGAAAAATCTCAACCAGCATGGCTGTTTGCTAACAGCGTGTCTGATGCACAAACCGCAACAAATCTCCGGGGGAAGGTAGGGAAAGGCAAGGGCTTCCTAAAAATGGAAACGTTTCCAAAATCAACAGAACTGAGCAGTTAGCGCAGGGATCAGACGCAGGTAACTCGCTGGAACCTCCTGAGGAATCTGAACAGCGGAAGCCCTGGAAGAGCAGCGGACTCGCAGGTGTTGGAAATGCAGCAAACCGGCCGATACCTATCAGTAACCTGCAACAAAACAACGGCGGACAATGGTTGGTCCACGTTGCCTGACCATCAAGCGCCGGCGTAAAGCCGGGCAAGTTGCACAAAATGGACAGAAATTGGGGTGTTTTTCTGGGAAAGTGGCCCGTATCTTTCCCAGCAGAAGTTAAGAGGGCAGGGCAAACCAACGAGCTGAAGATGAGTCTGGTGGTCTTTCCATTCAAGCATGAGCATCCTGAAGTGCTGCTGCACAACGTACGGGTGGCAGCCGGACACCCACGCGTGCGCGAAGTGCTCTGCATCGGATACGAGCGCGAGCAGACCTACGAGGCAGTTGAACAGGCAGCTCCCGAAATTACGCGGGCAACCGGTACGCCCGTAACGCTTCGACTGCAGGAGCGGCTGGGTACCATGCGGCCAGGCAAAGGCGATGGCATGAACACAGCTCTCCGGTACTTTCTGGAAGAAACCCAGTGGGAGCGCCTGCACTTCTACGATGCGGATATCACAAGCTTTGGCCCTGACTGGATCACCAAGGCAGAGGAGGCGGCCGACTTCGGGTATGGACTGGTGCGGCATTACTTTCCCCGGGCCTCGACCGATGCCATGATCACCTGGATGATCACGCGCACGGGGTTCGCCCTGCTCTGGCCACACACCGAACTATCATGGATTGAACAACCACTGGGCGGTGAGCTGCTTATGCGGCGTGAAGTGGCCGCTATGCTCTACCAGGATGAGCGGGTGCGGCGGCAGAGCGACTGGGGAATTGATACGCTCTATACCTTTGTTACGGTGCAGCAAGGCGTCTCGATTTACGAATGCTACATTCCTGAAGGAAAAGCGCATCGACTCTACGGCGGGCTGGATGACCTGCGCACCATGCTGGTGGAGTGTTTTGCAGCCATCCAATATCTGCAGCATGAAGTGGTGGGCCAGCCGGCCATTCACCGCCTGGAGCATCCGCATCGCGTGCCTGTCCAGATTGCTGAGCGCGTTGGCTACGACATAGAGGCGACGCTGCACCGTCTCATGCAGCACTGGACTCCGCGGCAGGTGGAACTGCTGGACTATTTCACGACGTCCGTGCGGGAAGGCCTGCGCACCTGCCAGCGTCGCCCCGTTTTCAATTTCATGGACGAGATGGCCTGGGCGGCTACCTATCACATATTGCTCGAACATTTTCAACTGGGCGATCCGGATTGGGAAGAATTACTCTTTAAGCTCTGGACCACCCGAGTGCTCAACTATACCATGACGGTGGCGCTACGCGGCTACGACTATGCCCAGCAGTACCTGTACCGAATGCTGGGACGCTACCGCTATCAGGCCGCGCTGGAAAACGGACGAGGACATCCGGTGCCGCCTCGCGCAGCCGTACCCACTGCATAACGAAACCCAGCATAATCGACAAGGTCCAATGATGGATTAATCCACATGTAGTTTGTTAAAAGCGCCTCACCATGGGTGAACAGGCTGTGTCAGAAAGCATGCGCCGCCTGGCGCATGACCTGCAGCGCATCCGTAAAAAGCGGAAGCGCTCACTGGAGGACATTCATCAGGAGACCAAGATCGCGCTGGAGTTACTGCAGCACTTCGAACGCACCGCGCTCTATGATCACGAACGGTATAATCCCGTCTATCTGCGCTCTTTTGTCCGAACCTACGCGAACGCCATCGGCATAGAGGCCAGTCCGGTGCTTGAAGCCCTGGAGCTGGCCTTTGAAGGACGGTATCGTAATCAACTAGCGGTGCAATTTCTAGGGGAAGATCCGCTCCCGGAACCAGAGCCAGAGGCCGGTGCCGTTGCCGCCGAGCCACCATCCGAAGCGGCTACCGATCGCGCAACAGCCAGGCAGCCCCAGGCGCCGCTGCCCCTGGTAGCCGCACCCGGAGGCCTGGAGCGAATGGAGCGGCCTGCTTCCTGGAAAGTGTGGGCAGGCGGCGTCGCTGTAGCGATAGGAATCGGCCTGGGACTCTGGTACCTGCTGCGACCAATGCCCACGCCACCTCCTGAACACCTGCCCATCGATACGGCAGTAGCCTCTGCCCCCGATACAGTCATTTCAGCCGAAGGGGCCTCCGCGCAGGCACCGGTGCTGGGGGATACCATCACCGCAACCGTCATCGCTGCTTTTGACAAAGTAGATCCCATTCGCATTCGCGTAGACCGCGACCTGCGCCGCCCCTACTGGATCGAACAAGGCGATTCGATGCGCTTCCGGTTTACCGAACGGATCATCCTTGAAAACCAACTGGATGATATTCAACTGCTGCTGAATGGCTATCCGTATCCTACCGATCAACGAGATGCGCAGGGACGTATCGTGATTACCCGCGCACAACTTCAGGCATACCTGGATTCACTGGCGCGATCCCCCCGCTAGCCCGCAAACGCATGACTGACTTATGGAGACGCGTACCGCTCAGCCCACCGCAGAAGCCCGACTCCTGGAAACCACGCGCGCGCTGCTGCAGACGGTGCGGCAAACCAATCTCGAAGCGCTGGACCGAAACGCGGCAGAAGCGCTGGCTGGCCAGCTCCGCAACGTGCTCAATCAACACGCCTATCGCTACTACGTGCTGGATCGGCCGCTCATTCCAGATGCAGACTACGATCTGCTGCTGCAGGCGCTCCGGACGCTGGAAACGCGCTTCCCTGACCTGATTACGCCCGACTCTCCCACGCAGCGCGTGGGAGGGCCACCGCTGGAACGCTTCGAAAAAGTACGCCATCCTGAACCGCTGCTTTCGCTGAGCAACGCATTTGGCGAAGCAGACGTCCGGGCCTGGTATGAACGCTGCTGCCGGATGCTGGCCGAGCAGCTCGGCCAGCAGGTCCAACCAGCGCTTACGGCCGAGCTAAAAATTGACGGGGTGGCCATGGCCCTGACCTATGAAAACGGGGTGCTTACTGTGGGGGCCACACGCGGCGATGGAATCGAAGGGGAAAATGTCACCCAGAACGTGCGAACCATCCCGGCCATTCCGCTGCGCATTCCGGTTGATCCAGCCGCTGGTCCGGCTCCCGTGCGTCTGGAAGTGCGGGGGGAGGTGTACATGCGCAAGCAGGATTTTGAGCGACTTAATGAACAGTTGCAGGCGCGCGGCGAACGCCCGTTTGCCAACCCGCGCAACGCAGCCGCCGGCAGCGTGCGTCAGCTTAATCCTCAGGTCACGGCTGCAAGGCCCCTGAGCTTTTTTGCCTACGGGGTGGGGCCTGCCGAGGGCGCTGACGTACCCGACAGCCAGTATGAAGTGCTCCAGTGGCTTCGGCAACTGGGCTTTCCTGTCAACGAGCATGCCCGCCGCTTCGCAGCACTGGAGGAGGTCCTGGCCTACTGCCGTTACTGGACCGAACACCGCGACGACCTGGACTATGAAATCGACGGAGTTGTCTTAAAGATCGACAGCCGTTTCTACCAGACCCTGTTAGGCACTATTTCTAACGCGCCGCGCTGGGCTATTGCGTACAAATTCCCGGCACGGGAAGCCATCACGCGCCTGCTGGACATTATCGTCAACGTGGGACGCACGGGTGTCGTTAAGCCTGAGGCCGTCCTGGAGCCTGTTGAGATCGGTGGGGTGACCGTCTCGCAGGCTACGCTGCACAACGAAGACTACGTGCGCACGCGCGATATCCGCATCGGCGATCTGGTCGTGGTGATCCGGGCGGGCGATGTGATCCCGCAGGTAGTGCGTCCCGTAGTGGAAGCGCGCACCGGACGGGAACGTCCCTGGCGCATGCCCGAGCGATGCCCTTCATGCGGCAGTCCCCTGGTGCGGTTGCCTGGCGAAGCGGACTATTACTGCGTGGCTTCTGACTGCCCCGCCCAGTTTGTGCGTCTGCTGGAGCACTTCGCCAGCCGCGATGCCATGGATATCGAAGGGATGGGGAGCCGGGTAGCCCGGCAGCTGGCTGAGTCCGGACTGGTGCGGCGGCTATCAGACCTGTACCGGCTGCAGCTGGAGGACCTGCTCCAACTGGAAGGGTTCGCCGAAACTAGAGCGCGCAACTTGCTTCACGCGATCGAGGCTTCAAAGCGACGTGCGCTGAGCCGTTTGCTCTTCGGCCTGGGCATCCGGCATGTGGGGAAGACGACGGCCGAACTGCTGGTGCAGCACTTCGCTTCAATCGATGAGCTGGCCGCAGCAACGGTGGACCGGCTGGCGGCCATCGAAGGCATAGGACCCATCACTGCAGAAAGCATTGTAGACTGGTTCCGTGTGGAAGATAACCGCCAGTTGGTCGAAGAACTCAAAGCCCTGGGCGTCAACACGCAGCGGCTGCCCGAAGAAGCGCCAGCAGCGGAAAGCCCTGTGCGGGGCAAAACGTTTGTGCTTACCGGCGCGCTGCCTACGCTTACGCGCAAAGAAGCTGAGGAACTGATTAAAAAAGCCGGAGGACGCGTGGCCAGTAGCGTTAGCCGCCACACCGATTATGTGGTGGTCGGGGAGAATCCCGGCAGCAAGTATGATCGCGCCCGCCAACTGGGCATTCCGATGCTCGACGAAGAGGAGCTGCTCCGGTTGTTGGGGATGAAATAAGGGATAGATTTTTCGGGGGTTCCGGCATATCTTCTGGAGCAGCAAGAACCTGTGGGGCATAAAAGCACGGCGTCATGCGGAGGGGGTTGCCCGTACTGCTCCTGTTGCTGCTCGGCGCGCCTTCGGTTAATGCACAACCGCTCTATTTCTTTGGACGACTGGGCGTAGGCCAGCTGTTGGAGGCGGGGCCGGAGGGCCTCTGGCGCCCGACCGCCGGACTGGGCATCGGGCTGGAAACGCCTTGGCCCGTTGCAGTGGAAAGCTCTGTGGGAGGTTTTACGCTGCGCTGGCGGTCGCCAGGCAGGGCAGTGGTTTATGATTGGTTGTCGGATATAGCTTTTCCACCGTATCGTGGCCGCCTCTGGCAATTGCAGTTCAACCTGGCGCTGCGGATTCGACTGCTCCGGTACAGACGAGGTGAGCTGGCACTGGGCGTAGGGCCATCGCTGCGATACATCCGGCGAAAAGTGATCTATGAGGAGACGCGGTGTCTCAGTCCTTACTATGCTGCGGAAGATGACTGTGTTTACTGGTTACCTCGCGAGAGCACGCGGCAACGATGGGAAACTGCGGGCCATGTATTTCTGGAAGCCGGTCTCTTTCCGGTAGTCCAGCAATGGGGATTGGGCGTTTTTCTGGAATCGGCCGCCTTTGTAGAAGGTACGTTTATGGCTATCGGCCTGCGTGTGGTTCACCGGTAAGCCCGGGGTATGCGCGGAATACCGTAGCGGAGTCCCTAACCGCGGTAGATCTCTTGGCACATTTCTGACAGAACTTTGGTCGATTCTTGACGCGGATCGGTTGCATGGAGGCAATCGTACTGCTTTTTTAAGACAAAAGAGTACTAATAGGCCATTCGGTTAAGAAGCATGAAGGCGATGCAACATCTCATGATACTGCTGCTGGGGGTAAGTGGGGGATGGGGAGGCGCTGCGCTGGCGAATGCGCCAGCCGATACCCTTCGAGCCCAGGGAGCCTGGGGACACCTGTTGCTGAACGCGCGCTATCGATATGAGCTGGTAGATGAGACAGGTAAGGAGACGGCCCACGCGTCAACATTGCGCTTGCGCATGGGATATGGGACTCCTGCGCTGAAGGGACTGCGGATGTATGTAGAGGTTGAAGGGTTGCAGGCAGTGGGGGCCGATCGGTACAACAGTCTGCGTAACGGAAAGGTACGGTATGCCACGGTGGCCGATCCAGAAAAGGCCGAACTGAACCAGCTCTGGCTGGATGTCCTGCTGGTTCCGAAGACGCGCCTGCGGGTAGGGCGGCAGCGGCTTACCTACGACAATCATCGCTTTATTGGGAACGTAGGCTGGCGCCAGCTTGAGCAGACTTACGATGCGGTGTCGCTGACGAGCCGACTCCTGCCGGCATGGATACTGGAAGGGGCGTATCTATGGCGCGTGCAGAACGTGCTGTCGCGACAGCAGCGGCTGGCGGCGCCGCTGCTGCATCTGGTGTACACGGGCTGGCGTGCAGCGCGGGTGGTGGTTTATGGCTACTGGATTAGCTTTGAAGAGCAGGCCAGTGCAAGCCGTTCCGTGCAGACGTATGGGATTCGCCTGAGCGGAAGCCGTCCTGTAGGCGACCAGCTGACGCTGCGCTACACCGGAGAGTATGCGTATCAGATGGACTACCGCGACAATCCGAATGATTTTGCCGTGCAGTATGTGCACGCTATGCTGGGCCTTTCGGTGCGGCAGCATGGCTGGGTAGTGACTGCTTCCGGCGCGCTGGAACTCTTTACCAGTGACCGCGGCGTAGCGTTCAGCACGCCGCTGGCCACGTTGCATGCCTTTCAGGGGTGGGCCGATCGCTTTTTGCGCACGCCGCCGCAGGGATTACGGGACCTCTACGTTTCGCTGAGTCTGCGTCGAGGACGTGTGCAGGCAACCGGTATCTATCACGATTTTGCCAGCGACGATGGGCAGCTTGCCTATGGCCGCGAGTTGGACCTGGTTGCCCGCTATGTGGTCTCGCCTAACCTCTCGTTACTGGTAAAGTATGCCGCTTATCAGGCCCGTAGCTGGAGCGTGGATGTGCAGAAATACTGGTTCATGCTGACCTTTGGCTTCTGAACCAGCACTTTTTTCGCCTGGAGCTCCCCACCTGTATTGCGCAGGTGGGGATTTTTTTATAGAATGGGCCGCTAAGCCGATAGCTGGGAAAGGAACAGGTTTTGCCCGACATTGCCGTTGTTTGTAATCAACCAGCAGTAGAGTGCGTATGCGTGTACGGGCGGAGGATGTGTGCCTGATGATGCAGCACGTGTTCAATGCGGCCATTGCGCTGCTTAAAGACAGCCAGCCTCTCAGCGATGAGGTGAGCCTGGTGCAAACAGCGCGGCTGGCTGCGCTGCAGCGTTCGCTGGAAGACGTCGTGACCATCTACAAAGCCTACGAAGAAGACCAGCAGCAGCGATTCCGCTCCTGATTTTCGGTGCTGACTCTCCTCGACTATCTGGTTCTGATAGGGTACCTGCTGGGCGCGGTCATCCTGGGGTTGTGGGCCGGTGGACGCCAGCGCCATGCGGTTGATTATTTTCTCGGAAGCCGCACGCTTCCGTGGTGGGCGCTGTGCCTGTCGGTCGTGGCTACGGAGACGAGCACCCTGACCGTGATAGGCGTGCCCGCCGTAGCTTACGGAGGGGACCTGAGCTTCTGGAAACTTACCATTGGCTATGTGCTGGGCCGCACGGTAGTCAGTCTGTTGCTGCTGCCTCGCTACTTTGAGGGATCGCTTACGACAGCCTATGGATTCCTCGGACAGCGCTTCGGGCGGGGTATGCAGACAGCCGCCTCGCTGGTGTTTCTGGTGACGCGGCTACTGGCCGATGGCGTGCGCCTGTTCGCGACCGCTATTCCCTTGAAGGTCATGGCCGATATGGCCGGACTTTCGGTCTCGTACCAGGAAGTTATCCTGGTGGTCGCCGGTGCCACGGTGCTTTATACACTGATCGGGGGACTGCGAGCGGTGGTCTGGCTCGACGTGATGCAGCTTCTGGTGTATGTCGGAGGAGCGCTGGGGGCACTGTGGGTGCTCTGGCAGGGAGCGCCAGACGACTGGTGGCAGATGGCTACGGCAGCCGGCAAAACGCGCCTGCTCGTGCCTGAGGCCGAAACCAGCCCGTTGCGGTGGCTTACCGAACCATATGTGTTTGTCACAGCGGTAGTGGGCGGCGCGGTCTTCTCTATGGCTTCCCACGGAACAGACCACCTCATGGTGCAGCGATTGCTGGCCTGCCGCACGCTTCGAGACAGTCAGAAGGCCCTGATTGGAAGCGGCCTGATTGTTATGGGCCAGTTTGCGTTGTTTCTCCTGGTTGGCCTGTTGCTCTGGGTACACTATGGTGGGGCCACGCCAGAAGCGTTAGGGCTCTCGCGCGCCGATGAAGTATTTCCGCGCTTTATTATCGAAGGATTGCCGCCGGGCATCTCTGGGCTGCTACTGGCCGGTATCCTGGCAGCAGCCATGAGCACACTTTCTTCTTCGCTCAATGCCCTGGCTTCCTCGACCCTGTTCGACCTGTACGAGCGCTGGCGAGGACGGTCGCCAGATGCGCGGCGCTCGCTACGCATCTCGCGGCTGCTGACGCTGGGCTGGGCTCTGGTTTTTGTGGGCTTTGCCAGTCTGTTTGAAAGTACCGACAACCCGGTGGTCGAGCTAGGGCTGTCGATCGCCTCGTTTACCTACGGGGGATTACTGGGCGTTTTTTTGCTGGGACAGTTCACGCAGCGCATTTCGCAGCGATGGGCCATAGGTGCTTTTCTGACCGCTATCGGTTTAATGGTGCTCGTGATCTTTGGCGTCTGGGTCCGCCCGGATGGGCACCTGGTGTTTGCCCTTACGCCCGACGCAACGCGCATTGCTGCCGAGGGGCTGCGCAGCCTAGCATGGCCCTGGTACACGCTGCTGGGCGGGCTGTTGACCGTGCTGCTCGGATCCTTGCCGCACCTGCGGCATAGGTACGGACGTTAGTCGAAGCTGACGCAGATATGCTGCATGAGCATCTGGGAACGATTCCAACGGGGGCGGCGCGCACCACGACCCGTCGGGCAACAACTGGAACGCGGGCGTGAGCTTGAAACGCGCTGGCAGCGCCGACGGCAGTGGATGATCAAAACCGCCATCTGGCTGGGCCTGATTGTCCTGACGCTGATTGCCTTTCCGAGAGAGCGTGTGTATCAGTTTACCGTGCGCGTCGGAGAAGTCTGGCAGCACAACGATCTGGTTGCCCCTTTCGACTATGCGCTCTACAAAGATCCAGAGCAACTGGCGCATGAGCGCCGCCAGGTGATCCTGCAGACGCCCCCGTACTTTCGAGAAGTACCTGATGCGTTGCGCCGCATGGAAGCCAACCGCGATACGGTGCGACGACAACTGGAGCAGATCTTTGAGGCTTACGCCCGCTATCGACGCAATCTGCTACGAGGACGTCAGGAAATCGCGCAGGCAGATTCAATCCGCTATGTAGAGGGACGGCGCAATGCCCGCGTCAAACTCACGCCAGGTCAGTGGCGTCTGCTGGCAGAGGATTATTTAGCCTATACGGATGAGGCAGGCCAGGTGGTTCGGCGTAACGGACAGGACCCGCTCTACGCGCGGGCTCTTGAGGAAGCCTGGGCGTTTGGGGTGCAGGTGCTGCAGGTGGGATTGCTGGACGTACCGCGCGATAGTGTGCTGACCGATGAAATTGTGGTGCGCAACGAAACAGACCGGACCGAACGGGTAATCTCTGTCAATCGGGTCTTTGGACTGGATGAAGCCTATAGCGCTGCGCGCGAATACTTTCTGCAGCAATTCAACGGACGCCCTGAGCTGGCCAGTATTGCCCTGGCCTTTTACCGCGCCATTCTGGTGCCTTCCTATGTGTACCTGCGCGCTGAGACGCTGCATGCCTGGCAGCAACAACAGGCGCGCCTTTCACCAACCTATGGCCTGGTAAAAGCTGGCGAAGCCATTGTGCGGCGCGGCCAGGTCGTTACGGAAGAAATCAAACAAAAACTGATCTCGCTTGAGCGGGCCCAACAGGAACGCGGCGGAACAGCCTTGTTCTGGCGGCGCCTCCTTGGCCAGACGCTGGTAACGCTGGCCACGTATCTGTTTTTCTTCCTTTACCTTTATCTCCTGCGACGACCTATCTTTGACAATAACGCGCAGGTGCTGCTGATTGCGCTGCTGTTTGCTGCAATCTTAGGCCTGTACGCCATCGCCGTGCGGCTTCCTACGTTGGCCATGTATGCCGTGCCCGTGGCCATCGCTTCGATCCTGCTCACGGTCATTTTTGATTCCCGCGTGGCGCTTTTCGGCACCATCACGCTGGCCTTCATTGGAGGGCACCTGCTCAGTTATGATTTTGAATTTGTATTTGCCACTGTTTTTGCTGGCACGCTTGGCATCTTTAGCGTGCGCGACATTAAAAACCGCGGCCAGTTTTTCCTGAGCGCTGGACTGGTGTTTGTCGGCTATCTGGTGGTGCTGGGAGCTTCGGCTCTCTGGCATCCCGCAGCCGGTGGACGTTTCCTCTCCGATCTGCTGCTGGTAGGCATCAATTCAATCCTGGTGCTGATGGCCTATCCTCTCCTGTGGGTTTTTGAACGTGCTTTTGACATTACGACCGATCTGACCCTGCTGGAACTGTCGGATACCAACCGACCGCTGTTGAAAGAGCTCAGCCTGCGGGCGCCGGGCACCTTCAACCACTCACTGCAGGTGGCTAACCTGGCAGAGGCGGCCGCCGCAGCCATTGGCGCGCATGCGCTGTTGGTCCGCGTCGGGGCGCTTTACCATGACATAGGCAAAATGGTCAAACCCGAATACTTCGTAGAAAACCAGCGGCCCGGTGTTAATCCCCACGAAAACCTGAAGCCGCGCATGAGCGCGCTGATCATTGCCAGCCATGTGAAAGAAGGACTGGAAATTGGCCGCCAGTACGGCCTGCCCAAAAAGGTGCTGGACTTTATTCCTATGCATCACGGCACAACGCGTATTGAGTACTTCTACCGCAAGGCCGTCGAGCAAACGGGCGATCCCAACCTGCCAGACATGGAATTCCGGTATCCTGGGCCCAAACCTAACTCTAAAGAAACGGCTATCCTCATGTTGGCCGACTCGGTAGAAGCGGCCAGCCGGGCCCTGGAGGAACCCACGCACAAACGGTTGGAAGCCCTGATTGATCAGATCTTTCGTGCCCGTATTGAAGACGGTCAGCTCGACGATACGGACCTGACGTTCCGCGATCTTCAGAAAATCAAAGAAACCTTCCTGCAGATGCTACTGGCCGTCTATCACATCCGGGTCAGGTATCCGGGGGGAGAAGAAACGGAGCAAAAGGAGCCGCGCGAAGAAACAGCCGCGTCGGAGACGCCTACACCGGCTTCAGATCAATAGCTTTAGAGACTCTGAAAATGGGCCTGGAGCGCATCAATGGATTCCGGCCCTACGCGAAAGGATAGCATGGCTATGGGGCGGTCGCCCGGAGTTGCCAGGCGCCGGTAGCTCTGCGGCGTGCAGATGAGCAGGTCGGCCTGGTCGAGCAGCGGCCGCAAATGATGGCGGCTTTCTTCAATGGCTACGGCCAGCACCTGCCCCCCAAAGCCCGTGGCTACGCGCAGTTCGGTCAGCAGATGAGGAATGGTCTCTGGCTGCAGGGTTACCAGCCCCAGTGTTTCGCGGGGAAGCAAGCTGGCCACGCGTTCCAGCACGGAAGGTTCGGGATAGACCAGCAAGCCCAGCCAGTCGGCCTGCGGCAGTCGATGCCGAAACCGATGCAGATCGGCATGGCGGGCCAGTACCAGATCCGCATCCTCATGGTGCACCAACGCTTCGGGCGTTATGGGTTCGACCAGTTCCGACCATGAACCCCCCAGCGCTGCAATCAGGCATTCTGCCAGCTCCTGCGTAGGGGCCAGGCAGAGCACCTTGGGCGTTGGCGCATGGTCTTCCAGCAGTGCCAGTTGCTCCTGAAATAGATATTCAATGTCGTCGGTGCGCAGGCCGATGCCGACCAGCCGACGCAGCGTTTCCTGAAGGAGCGTAGCGCCCCGTTCGAGTCGCATTTCTCGCGTTGGTGCGCTTTCGGGACGTACCAGATAGCGGCGGCCTGATTGACGGTGCACAACTCCCTCCACCTCAAGTTGCTGGTAGGCTTTGCGCACCGTATGGAAGGAAATGCCCAGTTGGCGAGCCAGTTCGCGGGTGGAAGGCAGGGGCGTGCCCGGGCGAAAATGTCCGCGGGCAATCAAATAGCGCAACTGCGCCACCAGTTGCTGATGCAAAGGCTGTGGCTGCGTGCGGTCCAGCGTGATCATTGCCTCAGTCGAAATCGCTGCATGACATAAAATAGTGGCATCGGGGACACCGGTACTTGCAGCGATGATTCTCCAGCCGTTGTCCGCAGTTCGGGCAGTAATCCCACCAGGCGTCTGCCTCAGAAGCTGCACGAGGGCCGGACGAACCCGAACGCGGCGGCGGGTCCGGCATAAAATCTGGGAGCGCAGAGGAAGCAGGCCGGTCCATGACAGTCAACCATTGGGATGACGTATGAACTGGAGATTGTTGCACCAGGTTCGGCAGCATATTGCGCAGCATCCCGAACGGTTCTGTGCGGCGCAGTGGGCCTGGGCTCGGAATGTTCAGGCCGTGCTGGCAGCGGGCGCGTCTTCCGAAGACTTCCGCTGTTGCATCGCGGGGCATGTGTTGCTGCTGGGGGGCTATTGTGATGAAGCAACCCTGTTGCGGTTAAGCGTGCAGTGCGACAACGGCTTTATCGGGCGCGAAGCGGCACGTCTGCTGGGGATTTCGCGGGAACAGGCCCGTCGATTGTTTTATCCCACAGGCTGGCCAGAGCCTTATCGATCTCGGTACTACCAGGCCTGTAGCTACGAGGCAGAGGCGCGTCTGGCACTTGGCGTGCTCGACCGGTGGCTTCAGGCAGGGGCGGATGAAGAGCGTGCCGTAGCGTCGCAGCTCGAAGCACTGGCGGTACCGGTGTAAGCAAAGCGGGCGCGGAGCGCCTTCACCAGTTGCGGAGCCTCTGGCCAGTCGAGGTCACGCAGCGTGTACAGGGCATCGGCACAGAACAGGTGGGTGCGGTCGTGATCGCGCCGAACGCCCAGCAGGGGACGAGGAGGCGGCTGGCGGCCGGTCAGTACGTCCCAGACGCTTCGTAGCACGAGGCCCTCGGGGTGCAGGTGCAGCTCGGCGGGCGTCTGCTGCATCCAATAGGCGGTCCAGCCCATAGCAAGCAGCAGCGCTGCAGGCAGTCCCAGTACCAGCCACAGCCCAAGCGGTTGCGTCTGCAGCACCCGTACCAGCAGCACGCCAGCCAGGGTGAGCAGGCACGTAGCCAGCGGACGCAACAAGGCCGTCCGAAATGCCCGCAAATCGGGCGTTCGGTGCGGATGAAAGCGACTGTAATAAGGGCCGTCCATTGCGGCTTAAAATCACGGCAGCCCGGCCGGCCTGGGCCGACCGGGCCTGAACGGTCAGGACGTTACCGGGGTCGCCTGATCGGCCGGGACCTCGGTGTCCGGCTCCAGGTAGGGGTATCTGAAGTGCCGCGGCGGCACGAACGTCTCTTTGATGGCGCGGGGCGAGACCCAGCGCAGCAGATTGAGATAGGAGCCGGCCTTGTCGTTTGTGCCGGAAGCCCGCGCGCCGCCGAAAGGCTGCTGGGCCACGATAGCGCCCGTTGGTTTGTCGTTGATGTAGAAGTTCCCCGCAGCATCGACCAGCCGCTCGGTGGCCAGCTGGATGGCTTTGCGATCCTGAGCGAAGATCGATCCAGTCAGCGCGTACGGCGAGGTATTGTTCACCAGATCCAGCGTTTCTTCATAGCGCAGATCGGGGTATACGTAGATTGACACGACCGGTCCGAAGATCTCCTCGCACATGGTGCGGTGCCCGGGATCGCTTACCTCCAGCACGGTCGGCTCAATGAAGTAACCTTCCCGGTCGGAATAGTTGCCACCATAGAGGACTTTGACGTTCGGGTTCTGCTTGGCCTCCTCAATGTAGCCGACAATCTTGTCGAAGGCCTTTTTGTCGATGACAGCATTGATAAAGTTGGTGAAGTCCTCGACCGTGCCCATTTTCACTTCGCGGAGCTGGTCGAGCAGCGACTCCCGGATGCGCGGCCAGAGCGACTGGGGCAGATAGACGCGCGAGGCAGCCGAGCATTTCTGGCCCTGATATTCGAAGCTGCCCCGCACGATGGCCGTGGCCACGGCTTCCGGATCGGCTGAAGCGTGGACCATGATGAAGTCCTTGCCGCCGGTTTCGCCGACGATGCGGGGATAGGCCCGGTAGCGGTCGATGTTTTCGCCGATGGTGCGCCACATGTAACGGAAGGTGTTCGTCGAGCCCGTAAAGTGGAGGCCGGCCAGATGGGGAGAGGCAAACACGGCGTCGCCGACGTCTGGTCCGTGGCCGGGCACCATGTTGATAACCCCGGGCGGCAGGCCGGCCTCTTCGAGTAACTTGTAGAGGAAATAGGCGGAGTAGACGGCCGTGGTGGCCGGCTTCCACACAACCGTGTTGCCCATAAGGGCCGGGGCCGTGGGCAGGTTGCCCTGGATGGAGGTAAAGTTGAAGGGGGTAACGGCAAAAACGAATCCTTCCAGCGGCCGGTACTCCATGCGGTTCCAGACGCCTGGCGCGTTGAGCGGTTGATCCTGATAGATGCGGGCCATGAAGTAGACGTTGAAGCGGAAAAAGTCGGCCAGCTCGCAGGCCGCGTCGATCTCGGCCTGATGAACGTTTTTGCTCTGGCCGAGCATCGTGGCCGCGTTGAGCGTGTCGCGCCAGGGACCGGAGAGCAACTCAGCCGCTTTCAGGAAGATGGCGGCCCGTTCGGTCCAGGGCATGCGGGCCCATTCTGCGCGGGCTTTCAGGGCTGCCTCGATTGCTTGTTCAGCTTCCCGGGGCCCGCCCAGATGCACTGTACCCAGCGTGTGGGCGCGTTCATGAGGGGGATGGAGCGTTTCGACCCGGTCTGTGGCAATTTCCTGGCCCCCGATGATCGGTTTGATTTCGACAGTTTCGCGTTTGAGCTCCTGCAAGCGCTTTCGGAGCGAAGCACGTTCCGGCGTGCCCGGTGCGTAGCTGCGTACAGGTTCGTTTTTCGGGACAGGAGGGAAGGGGATGGCGTTATGCATGGGTCTTTGCTGTCTGGTTGTAGAAAAAGAGACAACGTGTAATGGACCCGCCTGGCGGGTCTGGCGTTGAAAGAACGCCCCAGGTGGAGGGGTTGTTTTCTACAGGGCAGGCGGCATGCGCTGCGTGTTAACTTTTTCACAGCAGGATCGGTAGGGTGGAGTTTTTTAGCGCAGCGAGTGGGAACGAAAGGGGCTTTTCTGGGTGAGCTGGTGGCCTGTGCGGGCGGCAAGCTCCTGGGAGCCGTCGACCGACGGGGACGGAGAGAGCGGGTAGCCCTGCGGGGAACGTGACCTGGAGGCTGGCAGTTGCCGACGGAGGGGGCCAGACGGAACGTGAAGGATCGGATCGCTGGCGCGATCATGGTGCTGCCTGAGGGGAGGTGGTGGAATCGGTAGACACACGGCACTTAAAATGCCGTGGGCCTACGGGCCCGTGCGGGTTCGAGTCCCGCCCTCCCCACTGGAAAGTTTGCCTGTGGTCTGTATTAACCGGGGCTTTCCAAAGCGTCCAAAGAGGAGGTGAAGCACGCAGCGTACCAAGTGAATCTACTCTGTACTCAACGGGAGCGGTTGGGCCCGTCTTCTATCTGTTTTTTTCCAAAACAGCATGGATGAATGGACGCCAGGATGAGGGACAGCGTCTGTGTCTGGGGGAGGGGTCAGAGTCAGCATCAGCACAGGGAAAGCATGGTCCTTTCTAGAAGAGCTACCTCTCTGCACTTGACTTAAGACGGTTGCTTTCGGGGTTACCTTTGCAATAAGTTTTTACTATCAAAGAGGACGCTTTTGGCTCGTTCTGGCTTATCGGAGACGACTGCACGAGGTAGCCAGACGGAAGGTGTCGCAGCGTACGTTTTGTCGAGATCCTCGTAAGGGTGGAGACTGGGAGTATGAGCAGCACGCTGCACGTTCAGTACTTCTAGGACGGATATTGAGCTGGCGGAACTGAGGCATTCCTGTGGAAGGAAGTAACCTTTGTTTGCAAGACGCGCCAGGGTAACAAGACGGCGAAGATATCTGGCATAAAAAGCATATATAACTTATCCTAACCAGATACCTGTTCTGTGTAGTCAATTGTTAAGTTAAACGTTTATGATAATTGAGTTGATAGTGATTGAGATTTATATAAAGTAAAACAATGGCTTCTATTTCTGAGAATCAGAAAGCCCAGATAATCTCTCTACTTCAAGAAGAGCACCTTAGTCGCGAAGAAATCGCCAAAAAAGTTGGCGTTTCTCCAGGAACGGTCAGTGCCATTAAGGCCCACATGACAATGGGAACATACCAGGGAACGCCAACCTCACAAGCAGAAGCCGATGAGCTCATCGAAGCAACTGAAATAACTTTTGGCCTTGAACGCGATCTACAGCTTACTTTACGATCAAACATTCAACAACTTGAAAAGGGACTAGTGATCATTGATAATGGCAAAGAATATGTTACCGAAGCAGGTCGAATAGATATTCTTGCCAGAGACCCAAAGGACACAATTGTTGTGATAGAATTGAAAGCAGGAAGGGCTGTTCCTGAAGCTTTCACGCAATTGTTGGCCTATATGGGTGCTATTAGCAAGCAGGAAGGGAAGAAGGTACGGGGCATTTTAGTAGCCGGCGATTTTCATCCGCGTGTTGTATTCGCAGCGCGCGCAGTCCCCAATGTAAAGTTGTGTCGGTATCGCTGCAAGTTCATCTTTGAGTCAGTTGAATGAGTTTGAAGTAATCAAGAGTGCAAGCGAGGGTTTGCTTCTGACGCTATTCTGCTGGCTTTGTAGGGAAACATAGAAGTAGGCTAGTTTCCTTGCATTGTAGGAAAAGATTGGTCCCCGGGTGTCGAACTAGTTGCGTGGCCGCGCTTAGCGGCCTGTTTCTCTGTCAGCGGGCATGCCTGAAAGGCGTTGTCTGGTTCTGGTGGGCCTGGTTCCCAATGGGCGTCAGGCATATCTTGCAAGAGCAAGAGCGCCCGTCTCGCGCAAGCCTCAGCCTGAATCCAACCACGCGCCGGGCATATCTTGCAAGAGCAAGCGCGGCCCCGACCGTCCAGGAGCGTCCACTGCAGGGGAGCGTGCAGTGCGATCCGGGGCGTTGGCAGGGGCCGCCGATCGGAACGTATATTCTGGCCGGGGAGTTTGGGAAGCGCTCTGGAAAGTCAGTCAGCCTTCTTACCTATGAAAACCGAAACCACATCGACGGAAACCTCCCGGCGCCCGACGTCTCGGGCTGAGGTGGAAGCAGCGTTGCAGGCCAGAGCGCAGGCCATCGAAGCCGATCTGGAGGCGTTGCACGAGGAGATCCGCCAGATGGGCCAGTCTGTGCGCGAGACGCTGTGGAACCACCCCCTGATCAGTGTTGGAGGGAGTCTGGCGGCCGGATTGCTGGTCGGGTGGCTGCTGGGAGGACTGGGACGCAACCGACGCGCCCGGCTTTCGCGGAGGCACCGGGCGCTGGTAACGGCCTACGTGGAGGCATTGGTGGCCGAAGCCCAGAAGGCTGCCCGGCGCGGACGCAATCCGGAAACGGCCATCCGCCGAGCTCTGGAAGAGCGCGTTCCCCTCGTGGTCGTCCAGGAGGATACCGCCCGGAAAAAAGGACCGGTGCGCACGCTGATCGGAGCAATGCTGGGACTGGCCGGCAGCGCCCTGAGTGCGGCGCTCAGTCGGGTGCTGACCGAAATCGTGGTGGAAGTTTTTGCCGAAGAGCAGAAAAAAGGGCCGATCGAAGAGGCTGCTGCAGAGGTTTGAGCCTATGTTCTTCACCTCATTCTCGGTAAAAGAGCGTAGCCCTTCATGGCGCAGGTTCATAAGTTTAACCAAACCGCTTCCGGAAGGAAGCGTTGCGGTTCCTCGGGAACAAGCCAAGCAAGGACCATGCGCATCGTACTTATGGGGCCGCCCGGTGCCGGTAAGGGCACGCAGGCCAAACGGTTGGTCACGGTCTATGGACTGCGTCATATTTCGACCGGCGACCTGATCCGAGCAGCTATCCAGGAGGAAACGCCGCTAGGAAAACAGGCGCAGCCCTACCTGGAAGCAGGCCAACTGGTGCCCGACGAGCTGGTCTGGGAGCTGGCTAAAGCAGCGCTGGCCGAAAATAACTACGACGACTTCGTGCTGGATGGATTCCCGCGTACCGTCCGGCAGGCAGAGTGGCTCGATGATTTGCTGGAGCAGACGGGATGTCCCCTCCAGGTCGTGCTGAACCTGGTTGTGCCGGACGAGCTGATCGTGGAGCGCCTCTCGCGCCGACGCGTACACAAAATCACTGGCGAAAACTATCACCTGGATTTCAATCCGCCTCCACCCGACGTGGACCCTTCGCTGATTATTCAGCGCCCTGACGACCGGCCCGAGGCAATCCGGCGTCGGCTGGAAGTATACCGCAGCACGCATGAGCCGCTGGAACAGTACTACCGGGCACGAGGTCTGCTGGTCGATGTAGACGGCGTGGGGTCGCTGGAGGAGGTGTTTGATCGCATTCAAGCAGTGCTCCGGCAGCAGGGCGTCCTGGTAGAAAAATAAAGTGCATGAAGGCAACAGATCGGGAGGCTGCCGCACACGTGGCCCAACTGCGCCAGCTCGTGGAGCAGGCGCTGCCCACGCTGGTCCATCCAGCTCGTGAGCCAGCTGAACTCTACGAACCCGTCCGCTACGTGCTCCGCAGCACAGGCAAACGCATGCGCCCCGTGCTGCTGCTTCTGACGGCTGAACTCTACGGCCGTCCGCCGGAAACTGTACTGCCCGCCGCGCTGGCTGTCGAGGTCTTCCATGCCTTTACGCTGGTCCATGACGACATCATGGACCACGCGGCCGAGCGTCGCGGGCGACCGACCGTCCACGTACGCTGGGATGAAGCCACCGCACTGCTCTGTGGCGATTATCTGATGGGCCTGGCGTATGCGCTGCTGGGGCAGGTAGAAGGGGCCCCGCTGGCCCGAATGCTGGCGCTATTTCACCGCATGGTAGAACGACTCTGCGAGGGGCAGGCACTCGATAAGGCCTTTGAAACCCGCCCGCAGGTCTCTGTGGCCGAATATTTGCAAATGGTCGATGGCAAAACCGGCGCATTGCTGGAGCTGTGCCTGCAACTGGGAGGATTGCTGGGGGGGGCCAACGAAGCAGACTTGCGCACGCTCGAGCAACTGGGGCGCAACCTGGGGCGGGCTTTTCAGATTCAGGACGACCTGCTGGATCTGACCGCCACCTCGCCGCAATGGGGAAAACCCATCGGGGCGGACCTGATGGAAGGCAAGAAAACGTTTCCGGTCCTGGCGGCCCTCGAACAGGCCCCTGAGAGCGAACGCGCCTGGTTCACCGAACGTTTACATCGAAGGTTCCGCCCGGACGAGGTGCCCGAAGCGCGTCGGCGACTGGAGCGACTGGGAGGACTGGAGGCAGCCCGGCAGGCTGTGGCCACGTATCTTCAACAGGCCCGGAGTGCGCTGGCGCGTCTGCCCGACCAGCCGCCCGCAAAGGCATTGGCCTGGTTCCTCGACCGACTGGAGCAGCGTCGCTACTGAACGCTTTCTGGCCTATGATTGTCCGAGAAGTCGTGGTCAAAAACAAATCCGGGTTGCACACGCGGCCGGCTTCGATGATTGTGCGCACGGCCTCGCGTTTCAAGTCGGATTTTTTTATCGAAAAGGACGGATACGAAATCAATGGAAAGAGTATTATTGGCGTGATGACCCTGGCAGCAGAACCCGGCGCCCGATTAAAGCTTATCTTTGATGGAGAGGACGAGCACGAGGCGGCGGAGGCCATTGTCGCGCTGTTCGAGCAGGGCTTCGGGGAAATTGAATAAGTCAGGAGGCAGGCATGGAGCAGCGGCAGGTCCAAACGGAAGCGCAAGAACGCGTTTTTGTAGGGATCCCGGCGGCTCCAGGCATCGCCATTGGACCGGCGTATCTGTTTAACAAGCGGGAAGTGGTCGTAGAAGCCCGGCGCATTTCAGAGGCTGAAGTAGCGGCTGAGCTGGAACGGTTCGAACAGGCGGTGCAGCGAGCCGAACGCGACTTGGACAAAATCAGCTCAGTAGCCCGGGAAAAACTGGGAGAAGAAAGTGCAGCGGTCTTTGAAGCGCAGCGATTGATGCTGCGCGATGCCGAACTGTACGATCGCATCCGGGAGTATATTCAAACCCATCACTGCAACGCAGACTATGCCGTAGCGCAGGTTCTTGATGAGCTCATCCAACGCGTGGAAGTCCGCAGCAACGCGTACCTGCGGGAGCGACTGGCCGACCTGATTGATGTGAAGGAACGTCTGATCCGGCATTTGCGACGGGAAAAGCTGCTCTCAGCGGTCGATCCCGAACACATCATCGTCGCTGAAAACCTCTCAGCCGCTGACGTCGTGCTCTTTAGCCGACGCGGCATCCTGGGGTGCGCGACCGACCACGGCGGCCCCACCTCGCACGTGTCAATCATGGCCCGGGCCCTGGGGGTGCCGGCCGTGGTAAGCCTGCACGGCCTTTCCGACAGCGTGCAGACCGGCGATCTGGTCATTTTAGACGGTATTCAAGGACGCGTTGTGGTCAACCCGCGTCCTGAGACCCTGGCAGTTTATCGAACCCGCCAGGAGCGCTATCGACGGCTCCTACAGGATCAGCAACACCTGATTCCGCTGCCGGCGGAAACGCTTGACGGACATCGCTTTATCCTTCGAGCCAACCTGGAACTGATCGAAGAACTGGACCTGCTGAAAAAGTTCGGGGCCGAAGGAATCGGGCTGTTCCGCACCGAGGTGCTCTTCCTGATGCGGGGACCGCTAAACGTCTCGGAAGACTATCAACTACACGTGTATCGCCAGATTATCGAACGCGTAAAGCCAGAACCCACTACGTTTCGTTTGCTCGATCTGGGCGGCGACAAGATGCTGCCCATTGCGCACCGGGAACATAATCCGTTTCTGGGATGGCGCGGATTGCGGGTATTGCTGGACCGTCCGGAACTCTTGCTGCCGCAACTGCGGGCGCTGCTGCGAGCCAGTGCACATGGCCCGGTGCGCATTCTGGTGCCCATGGTAACCGCGCTGGACGAGTACCACCGGTTCCTAGAGATTCTGGAAAAGGTCAAGTCTGAATTGCGGGCGCGCGGAGAACCCTTCGACGAAACCGTGCCAGTAGGTATTATGGTTGAGGTGCCCTCCGTTGCGCTCATGGCTGATCTGTTTGCCGAAGAAGCGGACTTCTTTTCCATTGGAACAAACGACCTGACGCAATACACGCTGGCTGTCGATCGCGGCAACGACCTGGTTTCGCAGCGCTATGAAGCCCTGCATCCAGCCGTATTGCGCCTGGTTAAGCATACCATTGAGGCCGGTCATCGGCACGGGATTCCGGTGAGTCTGTGTGGCGAGCTGGCAGGCGATCCGCAGGCCACGCCTATTCTGGCTGGCATGGGATTGGATGAATTCAGTGCAGCCCCACCGTATTTACCGGAAGTAAAGCGCGTGATTCGGGCGATGCAGTTCCAGGAGGCGCAGGCGTTGGCCGCTCAGGCATTGCAGTGCCGCACGGCCAGTGAAGTCTCGGCGCTGGTCAACGAGTGGTTGCAGGAGCACGGCTGTGGGTTGCTGCAGTACATGCAGGCCGATGAGCCCATGACAGGCAATGGGCGTACGGCCCCTTCCAGTTTGCAAGCGTCTTGAAGCCTGTAACAGATAAACCGTAGTACCAGCATTCGTACCATGCGACTTGAAGACATTCGTCGGGTAGACCCGCAGGGCATGTACGACGCCATTCGGGAGTTTCCAGAGCAGTGGCGTCGCGGGCGGGCGCTAGCCCGGGCTTTTGATCCAGGCTTTACGCTGGAAGGCAAAGATCACCTGGTCATTGCCGGGATGGGCGGGTCGGCCATCGGGGGAGACTTGCTCCGCACGCTGGTGGCCGACACAGCCCGGCTGCCGGTAACCGTCGTCCGGCATTATCAACTGCCCGGTTTTGTAACCGAACGCTCCGTTGTCATCGCTTCCAGCTATTCGGGAAACACCGAAGAAACGCTGGCGGCCTACGAGGAAGCGCGGGCGCGCGGCGCAACAGTTCTCTGCGTAGCTTCCGGGGGCGAGCTGCTGCGACGTGCCCGCGCCGAAGGCGTGCCGTTCTTGCAAATTCCGGGCGGTCTGCAACCCCGCGCAGCGCTGGGCTACTCGTTTACGGCGCTGCTCACGATCGCCGAGCAGGTTGGCCTGGTGGCTCCTGATGAAGCTGCCTGGAATGAAACGCAGGAGCTGCTAGAGCAGCAAAGTGAGATCTTTGGGGATCCGTCCGGCAATGATGCCCTGGAGCTGGCCGAGGCGCTGCAGGACCGACTGCCGTTCATCTACAGCGGCGCAGGGCTCATGGAGGCCGTCAACCTGCGCTGGCGCTGCCAGATCCAGGAAAATGCTAAACGGTTGGCCTCAGGGAACGTCTACCCCGAGTTGAACCACAATGAAATTATGGGCTGGGAATACCCGGGCCCCCTCCATGAAACCATCGGGGTGATCGTCCTGCGCGACCGCGAAGATCACCCCCGGGTCCAGCAGCGCATGGAAGTTACGCGCGAGCTGATTTCAGATCGGGCTGGCTATTGGGCCGAGGTGCAGAGCCAGGGCGAAAGCCGACTGGCACGTATGATGTCGCTGGTAAACCTGGGCGATTGGGTTAGCCTGTACCTGGCCGTGCTGCTGGGCGTTGATCCAACGCCCGTACCGCTGATCGGCCAGCTCAAAGAAACGCTGGCTCGGGTATGAAGGCAGGCAACCCGTCCCGGAGCTGGGACGGGTTTTTTCGTTAGAGGCAGGCGAAAAGAGCTGTAGTTCGGGGCTGGCCGTTCCCCTGATAGGTAATAGGTAGGACTGCCGTCTCAAGAAAGCTCCCGTGCACAGCGAACGGTTGTTGTATCTTTAGCAGAGGCCATTGTCCATGCAAACCGAAGGCAGGAATGCGCTGGATTGTATTGATAGGGTTGATGCTCTGGGGAGGGGGGATGGGAGGGTATGCCCAGTCTGGGTTGCGTCCGAAAAACCTGATCTTGATGATTGCCGACGGGTGCGGTCCGGCCAGCATCACGATGGCCCGTGACTACGCTCGGGCGGTGCTGGGCCGTACCGAACTGGCCCTGGATGCCATGCAAACCGGCGCCGTGCGCACTGGATCAACCTCCAGCCGCGTAACCGACTCGGCTGCTGGCGCAACAGCCTATGCCTGCGGCATTAAAACCTACAATGGGGCCATTGCCGTTGACACGGCCGGACGTCCTGTCGCTACGCTACTCGAAGCGGCCAGAGCGCGGGGCATGGCAACCGGTCTGGTCGTTACCAGTCGCATCACGCATGCCACACCGGCCGCTTTTGCAGCGCATGTGCCCCAGCGGGCCATGGAAAGTGAGATTGCAGCGCAGATGCTGGCCCAGCGCATCGACGTGCTGCTGGGCGGCGGGTGGGCCTACTTTCTGCCGCCTGCCGAAGGAGGACGCCGCACCGACCATCGCAACCTGCTGCGCGAGGCAGAACAGGCTGGCTACCAGGTCGTGCGCACGGCACATGCGTTTCGCCAGGGGCTGCGGCGCCCGGTGCTGGGACTGTTCGGCCCCGATCACCTGCCCTACGAAATCGATCGCAATCCAGAGAACGTCCCTTCGCTGGCTGAAATGACGCGCGCGGCCATCGCGCTGCTTCAGGAAGACCCGGATGGCTTTTTCCTGATGGTGGAGGGGAGCCGGATTGACCATGCCGGACATGCCAACGATGCCGCCGCGCACGTCCGTGAGGTATTGGCTTACGACGAAGCCGTCGCTGTCGCCCTTGATTTTGCCCGTCGCAATGGACAGACGCTGGTCGTTTCCGTGGCCGACCATGAGACAGGCGGTCTGTCGCTCGGACGCAACGTAAACGGCCGCGGCATTTATGCCTGGCATCCGGAAGTACTGGCGCGCGTGCGCGCCTCCTACGAGCAGCTTATCCCTGCCTTGCGCCAGGCAGATCGTCCCGATTCGCTCCTGAAGACATGGGCGGGGCTCGAGCGCCTGCAGGCCGATGAGCAGGCTCTGGTGCAGCAGGCCCTTGCAAATCCGGACGCCTGGCCTCACGTGGTAACCGAACTGATCGGCCGACGAGCTATCGTCGGATGGACCACAAATGGCCACACTGCCGTGGATGTCAACCTGTATGCATTTGGCCCTGGAGCCGAACACCTGGTAGGCAGCTTTGAAAACGACGAACTTGGCCGCCGCCTGGCCGAACTGATGGGATTCGACCTGCCGGCCCTTACCGAAACGCTGCGCCAGCAGGAATGGGTGGGTGAAAACTATTGAAACGATGCGCCTGGAGGCCGTCTCGTTTGTTGTCGTCGATACCGAAACGACGGGCTCGCGGGACGAAGACCGCATTATCGAAGTGGGAGCGGTGCGGGTGCAGGGGGGACAGATCGTGGATCGGTTCGCACAGCTTATCAATCCCGGTCGCTCCGTTCCATCCTTCATCACACGGTTGACGGGCATTACCACCGCTATGCTGGTCGGACAGCCAGGCGCGGCCCGGGTCCTGCCGGCTTTTCTGGAATTTCTGGGAGACGGCGTGTTAGTCGCGCATAATCTGGCCTTTGACAAGAAAATGCTGACTGCCGAACTTCGGCGGCTCGGGCTGCCCTGGCCGGGCAATCCGACGCTGTGCACGCTGCGACTGGCCCGCCGGCTGCTCCCCGGACTACCGGCCAAGGGACTCGATGGATTGATCCGTTTTTTTCAGATCACCGTGACGCATCGACACCGCGCTCTGGCCGATGCCGAGGCGACAGCTCAGGTGCTGCTGCGGCTGCTGGAAGAGGCGCGGCGCCAGTACGGCATCGAAACACTGGAGGCGTTGCTACGCTTTCAGCAGCAGCGTTATCCCCGTTGTAAGAAGGCGAGTCCGCTGATCCGGCTGCGCGAGACATTGCTGCCACGTCTCCCGGAAGCGCCCGGCGTTTATCTATTTCGAGATGAACGCGGGCGGCTGTTGTACGTAGGCAAAGCACGCAATCTGCAGGCGCGTGTGCGACAGTACCTGACTGCTGTGGAAGCCCATCCGCCGCGGTTGCGCCAGCTCGTGCAGGAAATCCGTCAGATCGAATGGCACTGCACAGCTACTGAATTAGAAGCACTGCTGGAGGAGTCCCGGCTTATCAAGAGGTATCAGCCCCGATATAATCGACTGCAGCGTCGCTATCGCGCCCGTCCGTTTTTGCGACTGGCATTGCAGGAGGATCCACCCGTGCTCTCGCTCACGTCGGTGCTGCTCGACGATGGTGCCGAATATTATGGCCCGCTGGCAGGACGTCGGCAGGGACGTCAGATGCTCGAAGCCCTGCAGGAAATGTTCAACGTGCCCCGCCACAATGCGCATTTAACCCTGGCCGGCCCCTGTCCACTGGCCGAGAGCAGCGCCTGCGGAGACGCCTGTGCCTCTCAGGAGACGCACGTCGCTGCCTGCGTGCGCCGGTTGCTTCGGGGACAGTCCAGGCAGCCGCTTATGCAGCTTGAGGCTCGGATGGAAGCTGCGGCCCGGCGACTGGCATTTGAGACGGCTGCCCGCTACCGAGATCAGATCCAGATGGTAACACGTCTGCTAGAAAAACCGCTGCTGGCCGATACTTCGGTGCTGGAATGCGACGCAGTGCTGCTTGTGCGCGAAGCGCCGGAACGCCTGGCCTGCTGCATTGTGCAGGCCGGCCATCCCATAGCCGTACAGGCCCTTCCCTTCCCGGCAGACCATAAGGTAATCGAGGACGCAGCCGTCTGGATTCGTCAGCATTTACCCGAGAGGCGGCCTGTTGTCTATCATCATGCGGAAGCAGAAGCGATGCAGTTGCTGATGCACTGGATGCACCGCCATCGCCATCGGCTCTGGATAATGCGCCGCGCGCCGGATGAATCAACCGATGCGTTCTACCGGCGCGTCTGCCGCGGCTTACACCGACTTGCCCGGAATCCACAAAATTCAGATAATCAGGGCGCATCGCCCTCTGGAGCATAAGCTTGGGGAAGCACAAGAGCCCGTGTTAAATTCTCCATCTGGAACCCGGTAACTTTCTGGAGAGGAAGCCATGAAGCGGTTCTTGTTACTACTGGGGAGTCTGGGAGTCATAATGTGTGGATTGGGCTGGCCTATCGCATCACAGGCCCAGGTCTGGAAGCGGCTTCAGAAAAAGATCGAAGAGGCAGCCCGTCAGAAAGCCCAGGAGCAGGCGGCAGAGGAAGCGGAGGAGGCGATGACCGGCGATGCGGACGCGGTAGCGGACTTTCGGAAACTTAAAGCGCTGCTTCCCGAGCAAGCGGCCGGGCTGCCTCGGGTGCGCGCTGAAGGTGCCAGAGAAGGAGCGTTTGGTATCAAGACAGCACGAGCCGAAGGGGTGTATGAAGCAGGAGACCGGCGCATTCGCATCCAGATTACCGATCCTGGTACGCTGCAAGGGTTGGCTACAATGGGGTATAGCTGGCTTCAGACCGAGATTGATCGGGAAGACGAAGACGGCTACGAGCGAACCCTGACCCTCGACGGGCGCCGGGCCTATGAGCGATTCACGCAATACGAAGGAGGAAGCCGGGCGGAGCTTTCCACCATTGTAGCCGATCGCTTCATTGTCAGCCTGGAGGGCGAAAATGTACCGGTCGAGCGTCTGCGGGAAGTGCTTCGGCGCATGGATCTGGAGGCGCTGGAGCAACTGGCCCAGGAACTGCAAGGGGCGGCGGCTGCAGAGCTGACCGATTTTCGGGTGCTTAAGGACATGCTGCCGGAAGCTATCGATGGGTTAACGCGGGTGGAAGCGTCCGGCGAGCGTACAGCGGCCATGGGCATGCGCGTCAGTCAGGCCACCGCCACCTACCGGGACGGTCAACGCGAGGTGCGCCTGACGATCCGAGATATGGGATCGATGCAGCATTTTATGGGCGTTGCCGCGGCCTGGTTACGTCAGGAGATCGACCGGGAAAATGAGCGGGGCTATGAGCGCACTACCCGTTACCAGGGCTATCCAGCCTACGAGAAATTTGAGCGTCTGGACGGAAACCAGATGCATGCCCAGCTTCAGGTGGTGGTGCGGGATCGGTACCTGATTGAAGTAGAGGGAACGAACGTGTCCATGGACGTGCTGTGGGCAGCGCTGGACCAGATTGATCTGCGTCGCCTTAAGTAGAGGCGACCAACGTCCCCGGCGGCAGAGCACCCACGGATTGGATTGTTGCGGGCGTGCGCTGCTCTCTGATTTTCGGAGGGAGGGCGTGCCTTAAGAAAAATTTTTGTCAAATTTGAAGGTCAGCCGATTGAAGCGTCAAGGAGTGGTCGGTTAGTGAAGGAGGATAGGCGCGTTGTGTGGACATATGCGGGCGTTCTGGGGACTTTGCTGCCTGCCCGCAGGCCATAGGGAACGGCTGGGCGTGCGCAGGGGTTGGAGGCTGCGGACCTCAGTAAACCGCCAGGCTATATGTCCGACGCGGACGAAGTGGGGGCCTGTCCGGTGCCTCTGGTGGTGGAAGAGCTGGAGCAGGCCACGCGGTCTCCGGTACGCATGTGCGTGATTGATCTGGGGACCAACTCCTTTCATGCGGTTATTGTTGATGCGTTGCCCGGTACCTTCCGGGTCGTGGATCGCTTCAAGGAAATGGTGCGGTTGGGAGAGGAGGGGTTGCAGGGCCAGTGCCTCTCAGAAGAAGCCATGCAGCGGGCCGTTCGGGCGCTTCGGCGCATTCGGTTGCTTGCGGAGGGATGGGGGGCTACGGAGTTTCTGGCCTGTGCAACCAGCGCAATTCGGGAAGCAGAGAATGGGGGTGAGCTGTTGCAGCGCATCCGGAACGAGGTGGGGTTGCACGTGCGCGTGATTGATGGCCTGCAGGAGGCCCGACTCATCTACAAGGGAGTTCGGCGAGCGGTGTCTATGCCGACACCGACGTTGATCATGGATGTAGGTGGGGGCTCGGTCGAGTTCATCGTAGGAACCAGTCAACAGCCGCTCCATCTGTTCAGCTTGAAACTGGGTGCGGCGCGCATGACGCGCCGTTTTATTCACCACGATCCGGCCACGCGGGAAGAGCTTCGCGCGTTGCGGGCTTTTTATCGGAAGCAGTTGCAGCCGGTTTTTGAGGCAGCCCGTGCTTATGGCGTGCGGGAAGTGGTCGGGTCTTCCGGCGCCATGGAGAATCTGGCTTCGGTCTGTGCCCGCAAGCGCGGCCAGGCGATGCGTTCGATCTATGAGCAGGCGTTCCCAGCCGAAGATTTTCGGCGGGTGGCGCGGCAAATCGTACGGTTGGCGCGTGCGCAGCGTCGCCGCTTACGCGGGATCGACCCCAAGCGGGTAGATCAGATTGTAGCGGCAGCTGCCTTGATCGATGTAGTGCTGAAGGAATTGGCTGTTGAACGCGTACGCGTTTCGCCCCACGCGCTTCGGGAGGGATTGGTCGTAGATTTTGTAGAGCGAAATGCGCCTTTGCTCGCTCGTCTTACGGCGTTTTCGGATGTGCGGCGTCGCAGCATTTACGAAATGGGCTGGCGGTTCGACTGGGAGTACCGTCACGCCCAGCAAGTGGCAGCCCTGGCACTTCAACTGTTTGATGCCACGCAAACGCTGCATGGCCTGGGAGCCACCGACCGTGAACTGCTGGAGTATGCAGCGTTGCTGCACGACATTGGATACCATATCAGTCACCATAGCCATCACAAGCATGGACTCTATCTGATCAAGCATGCCGATCTCCGGGGATTCACCTCGGAAGAGATCGCTGTGCTGGCCAACGTGGTGCGCTACCACCGGGGAAGTCTTCCGAAGCCCACGCACGCCGATTTTGTGGCACTGTCCGAAGAAGATCAGGCGCGGGTCTGTAAGCTGGCAGCCCTGCTCCGACTGGCAGAAGGGCTGGACCGGAGCCACAACCAGAACGTCCGGGCCCTGCATGTGCGGGTGGAGCCCGACCGGCTGGTACTTCATCTGGAAACGCGCGGTGATCCAGAACTGGAAGTCTGGGGCGTTCGGCGCAGTGCGGATCTGTTTACCCAGATCTTTGGGCGCGCCGTAGTAGTTACCGCTACGGCCAAGCCATCTCTGCTGGAAGAAACGGCTGGCCCTTAACGGGATTTTTGACAGGAAACGCTTGCCGTTGTGATGGGCGTGCTCTAATTTGGCCGACTGTTAAGCCCGCAAAAAGCCGCTGGCTAAACCCGAAACGCCCCGCATGATCACGCAACTCCTGTTTTTTCTGCTGGCCGTGACGGCCGTGGCGGCCGCGCTTGGCATGTTGATCGCGCGTAACCCTGTGTCAAGCGCGCTCTGGCTGGTGCTCAACCTGTTCTGCATTGCCGGCCTTTACCTGACGCTCCAGGCCGCGTTTCTGGGCGTAATCCAGGTGCTGATTTACGCAGGCGCCATCATGGTGCTGTTTCTGTTTGTGATTATGCTGCTGAACCTGGAGGCGCTCCCGCATCCGCGCCGGATCGACTGGGGCAAGGTGCTGGCCTTTGTGGTTGCAATGATCGTGCTGGCCCAGTTGGTCTACGTCGTGGCACTGGGGCTGGACGTGCTGCCCACCTTTGTTGCTACGCCAGAGCAGGCCGCTGCGACCGGAAGCGCGCAGGCGCTGGGACAGGAGTTGCTGACGCGGTACATCATGCCCCTGCAGGTGATCGGGATTCTGCTGCTGGCTGCTACCATTGGGGCCGTCATGCTGGCCAAGCGGCGTTTCGTGTAAACGGCGCGACCGAGAAAGGCGACTATGGAAATTACGCTGAACTGGTATCTGGCGCTGGGCGTGGTGCTTTTTACGCTGGGCGTGCTGGGGGTTTTGTTCCGGCGCAATGCCATCGTGATTCTGATGTCCGTGGAGTTGATGCTCAATGCCGTGAACCTGACGCTGGTAGCGCTCAGTCAGGCAATGGGGGATGTGTCGGGACAGGTGCTCGTGTTTTTCGTGATTTCGGTGGCCGCTGCGGAAGCGGCTGTGGGGCTGGCCATCGTGATTGCCCTGTTCCGTAAAAAGGTAACGGTGGACGTAGGCGCCTTTAACCTGTTCAAGTATTGATTGCCGAGCTTTCCGAAGCTAACCGACCTGCTCGGATATGAACCACACGATCCTGGTTGGGCTGGTGCTGCTCCTGCCACTGGTAGGGGCGATTTTTAATGGACTGGGCGGTCTGGCCTTCCCCGGGCTTCGACGCCAGAAAGGGCTGATCGGAGCGCTGGCGACGCTGGCAGTGGCTGTCCCATTCGCACTGACGCTTTACCTGTTTTTTACCTATGAAGGCGAACCGCTGCTGGTTCGCTTTTTCACGTGGATCGCCGCGGGCGAGCTGGAGCTGGCGTTCCAGTATCGGATTGATGAGCTCTCGCTCGTGATGACACTCATCGTCACGGGCGTCGGCGCACTCATCCATCTGTACTCGATCGGCTACATGTATGAGGACCGGGGCTACTGGAAGTACTTCAGCTACCTCAATCTTTTCATTTTCATGATGCTCAACCTGGTCCTCGCCGACAACCTGACGCTGCTGTTTCTGGGCTGGGAGGGGGTTGGTCTGTGTTCTTACCTGTTGATTGGCTTCTGGTATGAGGACTTCAAAAACAGTGAGGCCGCTAACAAGGCCTTTATTGTCAACCGCGTAGGCGACGCGGCTTTCCTGCTGGCGATGTTTCTGCTATTCCGGGAGGTAGGAAGCCTGGATTTTGGCGCGTTGCTGGCTGATCCGGCCGCGTTGCCATCAGGCGTGGTAGCAGCAGCCGTGCTGTTGCTGTTTATCGGGGCTACAGGCAAAAGCGCACAGATTCCGCTGTTTGTGTGGCTGCCAGACGCCATGGCCGGCCCGACGCCTGTCTCGGCCTTGATCCATGCCGCCACCATGGTGACAAGCGGCCTGTACCTGTTTGCCCGCATCTCGCCGCTGGCCCTGGCTGCACCGAGCGTGCTGGTGGTAGTGGCGCTCGTGGGAGCTCTGACGGCCTTCATGGCGGCGACCATCGCCATCACGCAGTACGACATCAAGAAGGTACTGGCCTATTCAACGGTCTCGCAGCTTGGCTACATGTTCATGGCAGCCGGTGTCGGGGCGTTCTTTGTGTCGATTTTCCACGTGCTGACGCACGCGTTTTTCAAGGCCTGCCTCTTTCTGGGATCAGGGAGCGTGATCCACGCCATGCATCACGTAGAGCATACGTTGCATAAGCGGGGGCATCACGGCCACCTTGATCCGCAGGACATGCGCAACATGGGCGGGCTGGGACGCTTCATGCCGGCTACGCGCACCACGTACCTGATCGCCACGCTGGCCATCGCGGGTTTCCCGCTGACGGCCGGTTTCTTCTCAAAGGATGAGATTCTGTTCAAGGCTTTTGAGTACGGCTACAATGGCCACGGTTACGCCTGGATTGCCTGGGGGCTGGGCGTGGTGACGGCGCTGCTGACAGCTTTCTATATGATGCGTTCGTACGTGCTTACCTTCGAAGGCACGCCGCGCTGGCCCATGGCCGACCAGGTGCATCCCCATGAGTCTCCAGCAACGATGACGGTGCCGCTGTGGGTGCTGGCCGCCCTGTCGCTGGTAGGAGGGTTCATCGGGCTGCCCGGCGTGATCGCCCACGGCGAATGGAACTTGATTCATCATTACCTGGGAACGTCGGGGGGCGGACCGGTAGCCGAGCCCGAGCTGCACGCGCACGTGCCGCTGGCTCTCGAATGGACCCTGATCGGGCTGGGAATTGCGGTTGCACTGGCAGGTTTGTACTGGAGCTGGTCGGCTTACCGCCGGCATGGGCTGGCGTACGATGAACGGCTTCGGGCGCGTTTCGGTGTCTTTTATCGGATCTGGGCCGCCAGGTACTACTGGGATGAATTCTATGATCGGGTTGTTGTGCAGCCGCTGCTCCGTTTTGCTCGCTACGGACTGGCGGTTTTTGACCAGAAAGTGGTGGACGGAGCGGTTAACGGAATCGCCCGCCTGATGGCCGAGCTGGGGCAGCGCGTGCGCCGCGTGCAAACGGGTGTTGTGCAGGCCTACGCCATGGCAATTGTGCTGGGCGTGGCCCTGGTGCTGGCGCTGATGCTGTTCGGGTAAATCACAAAAAGTTAGCCTGAAGGCAAGCTGCGATGAATCTGCCGTATTTGACTTCTATCGTCATTTTTCTGCCTTTGCTGGGCGCCCTGCTCGTGCTGCCCATGCGTCGCGTGGCCACCATTCGGTGGACGGCGCTGGTGACCACTACCGTTACATTCCTGTTGTCGCTCCTGCTATACGCGCAGTACGACCCGACCGGCAGTCCGGCCCAGCCACAGTTAGTAGATCGCATCACTGGATGGTTCCCCGGACTGGACATCCAGTACTATGTGGGCATTGATGGGCTGGGCCTGCTGCTGATCCTGCTGACTACATTGCTAGGACCTATCGTTGTTCTCTCGTCCTGGAACTATATCGACCGGCACCAGAAAGGCTATTATGCGCTGTTGCTGGTGCTTCAGACCGGCATGACCGGGGTCTTCGCCGCCTATGACCTGATTCTGTTCTACATTTTCTTTGAGTTGACGCTCATTCCTATGTACTTCATCATCGGGATCTGGGGCGGTGAAGCACGCATCTACGCAGCCGTCAAGTTTGTGCTCTACACGCTGGTCGGCTCGCTGCTGATGCTTGTCGGCATTCTGTATCTGGGGTTTGCAGCCGGCGACGCGGTTAACGAGGGCGTATTCACGACCGACTACTTCAAGTTGCTGGCCTATCATGTGCCGCTGGCCGCGCAGGGATGGCTGTTTTTCGTGTTTGCACTGGCCTTTGCGATCAAGGTACCGCTCTTTCCGCTGCACACATGGCTGCCCGATGCGCACGTGCAAGCGCCTACCGGCGGGTCGGTCATTCTGGCGGGCGTGCTCCTGAAGATGGGAACTTACGGGCTGGTGCGTTTCTGCTTGCCTTTCTTTCCCAATGCAGCCACGGATTATGCGCTCTGGCTGGCTGTGCTGGCCGTTGTGGGCATTGTCTACGGAGCTCTTGTGTCGCGCGTGCAGGCCGATGCAAAGAAGCTGGTAGCCTACTCGTCGGTGAGCCATCTGGGCTTTGTCGTGCTGGGCATCTTCGCCTTTACGGTCGAGGCGATGCAGGGCGCCATCATTCAGATGATCAATCACGGGCTTTCTACCGGCGCGCTCTTTTTGCTGGTAGGCATGCTCTATGAGCGGCGTCATACCCGGCTCATGGAAGAGTTTGGTGGGATTGCTCGCGTGATGCCGGTGTTTGCGTTCTTCCTGGTCTTTACAGCGCTGGCCTCGGCTGGGTTGCCAGGATTGAATGGTTTTGTGGGCGAGTTTATGATCCTGGTAGGGTCGTTCAAAAGCGAACTGGTAGGGAATCCGCTGCTGATAGCACTGGCTACGTCGGGGGTGATTCTGGCAGCGGTGTATTTGCTCTGGCTACTTTACCGAACGCTTTTCGGGCCGATTCAAAAGGAGGTCAATCGCACGCTCCCCGACCTGAATGCCCGCGAGGTGCTGTTGCTGGTGCCGCTGGTGGTCTTGATGCTGTGGATTGGGGTGGCACCGAAGCCGTTTCTGGATCGGACGGAGCCCACCGCACGCTTCCTGCTGGAGACGATTGAGCAGAAGCGGTTGGCTGCGTGGGAAGCGGCACAGGGATCAACCACTGCTGAACAGTACCTGAACGGGCCGGAGGACGGAGAGACCGTGCAGACCGCCAACCTTAAGGTCCACCACTAACCCGACGTCCCATGAACGCACAGCATTTGCAGGTTCCTGGAGGCGGGCTGGCGCGCGTGCTGGGCCCGCTTGTCATATGGCTGCTGCTCCCTGTAGGGAAAAGCTGGGCTCAGGAAGCACCGACTGTTGCCACGTCGGTGGTTGCAGCGGTCGAAACGTTGCCGCACGCTTCTGACACGTCCGCAGTGGCTGCCGAGGAAGCGCACACCGCAGCTGACGAGCATGGCCCGCGGCCACCCGTCTGGCTTGTGTTACCGTTTGCAATCCTGCTGATCATGATCGCCACCGGGCCCCTTTTCTATCCGCACCACTGGCACCATCACTATCCCAAGTATGCCGTCGCGCTCGGGCTGATCGTTTCGCTTTACTACATCTTCGGGCTGGGATCGACCACGCCGGTGGTGCACGCCATTGAAGAGTACCTGTCGTTTATTGCCCTGGTGGCCTCGCTGTTCATTGCAGCCAGCGGTATCTATATCAATATCAATGCAAAAGGGACGCCGCGTAACAACGTCATTCTGCTGTTTGCCGGGTCCCTCATCGCCAACCTGATTGCCACCACAGGCGCTGCTATGCTCTTTGTGCGTAGCTATATGCGCCTGAACAAAGGAAGGCTTAAGCCCTACCATCTGATCTTTTTCATCTTTCTGGTAGCGAACGTAGGCGGAGGACTGACGCCTATTGGAGATCCGCCGCTGTTCCTGGGCTTTTTGCGGGGCGTTCCCTTTTTCTGGACGCTGACCCATGTATGGTTTGTCTGGCTACCAACCGTCCTGCTGATTCTGGCGGTCTTTTATGTGATTGATGCCCGGAATAAGGCCGAGAGCCCGGATCCCGATCCATCGCAGCCGCTCTTGCAGATTCGGGGCGCCAAGAATTTTCTCTGGGTGCTGGTGATCGTGCTGTCGGTTTTTATCGACCCCAACGTTTTTGACTGGGTACCCGATCTGCGGGAACACTATCATATACCGTTCGGCATTCGGGAGATTATCATGTTTACAGTGGCCGTTCTGGCCTACAAGTTTGCCGACAAAGAGGCGCTCCGAAAGAACGAGTTTACGTTTGAGCCCATTCGTGAGGTGGGGTGGCTATTTCTGGGCATTTTTGCCACAATGCAACCGGCATTGCAACTCATCAGCATCTTTGCGCAGGAGCATGCCGAGCAGCTTACGGTGGGAATGTTCTACTGGGGGACCGGGGTGCTCTCCAGCGTACTGGACAACGCGCCAACCTACCTGAACTTCCTGGCAGCTGCCATGGGTAAGTTCGGGCTCGACGTAAACTTGCCCGAACAGGTCAGGGCCTTCGCCGAAGCGACCGTCCAACCCGGGACCTGGTTCTATCTGCAGGCGATTTCCATTGCAGCCGTATTCTTCGGCGCAATGACGTATATTGGCAATGCTCCTAACTTCATGGTGAAGGCTATTGCGGAGGAAAACAAGGTAGAAATGCCCTCCTTCATGGGCTATGTTACAAAGTACTCGCTGCCGATCCTCATTCCGATTTACTTTGTGATTTACCTGCTGTTTTACAGCGGGCTGTTTCCTACGCTGGATACTTTCTTTGAACAGTTGCTGATTCGCTAAGGAGGGGTTATGAGCCAGGTAGAACCGCTGCGCCAGGAAGCCATAGAAGAAGCGCTGGCTGAGCTGCCAGGATGGACCTATGCCGACAATCGGCTGCAAAAAACTTACACGTTTGGCAGCTTTCGGGAGGCGGTCAGTTTTATCGTCCGCATAGCATTCGAGGCAGAACAATTGAACCATCATCCCGAACTGCATAACGTATACAACCGCGTAACGCTGGCGCTGACCACGCATGCGGCCGGCAACCGGGTAACGGCCCGAGATGTGGAGCTGGCCCGTGCCATTGAGCGCATTGCCTGGGTGAAGTAACGAAAAAAGGCCTCATCCACTATGGACTTACTGGAAGCTTACCGAATGCTTCCGGCCGACCTCTGGGCAGCCTTTCCGCTGGTGCTGACAGCGGTCGTGGGACTGGCCCTGGTCGTCTGGGATGCGTTTCAGAATGATGCCCCCCCTATTCCCTGGGTAGCCGCTGGCACGCTGGCGCTGGCTCTGTTCTGGGAGCTGGGGGGACTGGAGCGTGCGCCGGAGACCGCCTTTTACGGGTTGATCCGTGTGGGCGGTATGGCGTCGTTTGTGAATGCCATTATCCTGCTAAGTGGACTCTTAACCATTGCGCTCTCGGTTCCCTACCTGAAGCGCATTCGCCATCTGCATGGTGAAGTCTATGCATTGATTCTGTTTGCGACGGTGGGGATGATTGTGCTGGCCTCGGCCAATAGCCTGATCGCGATCTTTGTGGGGCTGGAGACCATGTCGATTTGCCTGTACATTATGACCGGTCTGGTCCGCGAAGACGTAGGAGCAGGCGAGGCCGCCCTGAAATATTTCCTGCTGGGCGCGTTCTCAACAGGCTTTTTTCTGTACGGCATTGCGCTGCTCTACGGGGCCACGGGCACGATGTATCTGCCGCAGATGGCGGCGCAGCTCACCGAAGGCGTACGTCCGGTTCTGTTCTGGGCTGGCGTGGCGCTCTTGCTGATCGGCTTTCTGTTTAAGGTAGGGGCGGTGCCATTTCATATGTGGACGCCCGACGTCTACCAGGGGGCGCCGACGACGCTGACTGGTTATATGGCGGCCGCGTCGAAAGCAGCCGCTTTTGCCGCGCTGGTTCTCGTGCTGGATGCCGCTTTGCCAGCCGAGCGGTGGCAATTGCTGCTGGCGCTGGTCGCTCTGGTGACGATGGTAGCGGGCAACGTGCTGGCCCTGGTGCAGCGAAACGTAAAACGCATGCTGGCCTACTCGTCGATCGCCCATGCCGGGTATATCCTGACCGGTCTGGCTGCCGGCACTCCAGAAGGCTATGCCGGCGCGCTGTTCTACCTGCTGGTCTATGCACTGATGAACATCGGCGCTTTCGGCGTGATGGCCTTCCTGGAGTGGGACGGCAAGGAAGGGTATGAACAGACGGTCGATTCGCTGGCGGGCATCGGCTACCGACGGCCACTGCTAGGAGTAGCCATGGCGTTCTTTATGTTCAGCCTGACGGGCTTTCCTCCGCTGGCCGGATTCATTGCAAAGTACGCTGTCTTTGCACCGGCAGTGGATGCGGGGCTGACCTGGCTGGTGATTGTGGGCGTGTTGGCCAGTGTGCTGTCGGCCTATTATTACCTGCGCGTGGTGTACGTCTTCTGGATGAAATCACCGGAAGAAGCACCTGAAACGGTGCGGCAGCAGGCCTTCCCGGTACCGTGGGTGCCCCAGGCTGTGCTGGTGGTGTGCGTAGTGCTCATTGTGCTGCTGGGCGTGCTGCCAGGATTGCTGGAGGTAACGACCTCGTTTTTCCCGATGCCAGCAGCACCGCCAGCAGCAGCCATGACAGTTGGGGGACCTTGAGTAAGGCGTCAACCATAGGCAGACAAGCAGGGCCGGCTCCATAAGGAGCCGGCTTTTTCGTTCAGGCGCATGCGGATTATTTGAAGGCGTACCGTGCTTATACGCCAGATTGGGCTGCGCACCGGAAAGCCTGTGCGTGGAGAAAGCTTGGGATAAAGCAAAGCGGCGGCCGAGCAACCTTTTTTCGAGCCACCCGGCCGCCGCTTCTGCCCAGTCAGGTTCTATCGCAGGAGAAGGACTGAGCGTGTTTGCTTGAAGCGGAGCCTGCCGTTGGTCAGGGATCGGGCTTCTAACTGGTAGAGGTACAGGCCGTTACGGAGCGGTTGGCCGGCTAGATCAGTGCCATCCCAGTGCACCTGGTGCCAGCCCGGCGGCTGTGGTCCGTCGAGCAGCGTGGCCAGGCGTCGCCCCAGGACATCGTAGATGTGCAGGGTAACATAGGCCGCTTCGAAAAGCATAAAGGGGATAGTAAACTGTGCGTGGAAGGGATTGGGGTAGCCTACTTGTAGCTTGACAAAAGCAGGCGATGTAGATAGCGGGTGGGTGTTGGTGAGTTGGGGTTGGGTGTCAAGCAGAAAGGCTTCGATGCACTGCGTCTGGGCGTTGTAGCCGTAGCCTGTGATGTAGCGTCCATCGAGCGAGAGGGCTACGGCTTCAAAGAGTCGGGAACCGTCCGCAAGGAGTCTGGCGTAGCGCGTGTTCAGATCCTGGAAGCCCGTTTGAAGTGTCCATTGAAAAGCACTTCTGTTGCGGTTAGCGTCTTCAATCCACCCGATAATAATGCTCCCATCGGCCGAAACGACAGCGGCAGAGCTTGCTAATTTTCCCGGTGCTCCAAGATCTTGCATGCCAGTCTCGGAGGTCCACCGGAAAGCATGCCAGTTACCGTTAAAGTCTCTGACATATCCGACGACGACGCGGCCATCGGCCGAGACGGCGGTAGCGTAGCTCCAGTTTCCGCCGAGCGAACCGAGGTCCTGGAGACCGGTCTCGGCCGTCCATCGAAAAGCACGACGGTTGCCGCTGGTGTCCTGGATCCATCCGACAACGACGTTGCCGTCGGCCGAGACGGCGGTGGCCACGCTCCATCGGCCGCCGAGGGTTCCGAGGTCCTGGAGGCCGGACGCAGCCGTCCATCGAAAAGCACGACGGTTGCCGCTGGTGTCCTGGGCCCATCCGACAACGACCTGACCATCGGCCGAGACGGCGGTAGCGTAGCTCCAGTTTCCGCCGAGCGAACCGAGGTCCTGGAGGCCGGTCTCGGCCGTCCAGCGAAAAGCACGACGGTTGCCGTCGGAGGCCTGAGCCCATCCCACCACAACGCGACCATCGGCTGAAATAGCAAGCGCTTCGCTCTGGTCGCCACCGAGGGTTCCGAGGTCCTGGAGACCGGACTCAGCTGTCCAGCGAAAAGCACGGCGACGACTGCTGGCGTCCTGGGCCCAACCGGCAACAACCTGACCGTCAGCAGAGATAACAGAAGCGTAGCTTGCGGCGTTGTCGAGCATACTGAGGTCTGGCGTGCTGTTAGACGAGGGCCATTGAGCCTCAGGCTCCCAGGGGGTCCGGAAAGGAGCGCTGCCGTCGGCTGAATCAGATGGAGCTGGAAGACAAAAAGGACCAGCAGCGCCCTGTAATTTGCCCAACCAGGTCAGTGACTGTGCTGACGTGTTTTCTGCCAGCTTGAGGCAGAGACCCAGCAAGAGACCTGTTTTGAGCCACCGGGTGATGCGAGCAGTTTGAAAGCACTTCATAAGCCCTGACACAGGAAAAGGTTTTACGGTTGAGAAGCTTCTTTTTTTTCTGATGCCGTCAGGGAGCGTGGATAACATCTTTTAGAAAAGTTCATATTTCGATGGTTTCGCCTATATGCGGCAATTAGTACTTCGGCGAACTGTGTGGTCAGGGAGGGGAAGCAAGAGGGGGGGCAGGTTGCCGTCCGGAAAGACGCTGCAGGACTGCGTTACTGCCGCACCGGCGGGGTTTCGTCGGTGAGTTTCTGAAAGAGAAAGAACTTGAGGTAGGCCGTTTCCGGCATGGCTTCAAGCACGGGATGGTCGGGGGGCTGGGTTCCGCGGTAGAGCAGCCGCAGCGCGCAACCGGCGCGTCGGGCGCTGTAGTGGATGATTTTCAGAAAAGTGGCTTCGTCGACGGCCTGCGAGCAGGAGGCCGTGGCCAGGAGGCCACCAGGCGGAAGCAGGCGTAGGGCGCTGATGTTGATGCGTTGGTAGGCCCGACGGGCGTCGTCCAGATGGCGTTTGCTTCGGGCAAAGGCGGGAGGATCGAGCACGATCAGCTCATAGGTAGCGCCTTGGGCGACCAGCTCGCCCAGCCGGTCCAGGGCATTGGCCACATCAAAGGTCAGACGGTTCGTGTCGAGACCGTTCAGGCGGGCATTGGTGCGGGCCCGCTCCATGGCCGTTTCGGAAATGTCGAGCAGGTGCACATGCGCTGCCCCGTGCGCTGCAGCCATCAGCCCGAATCCGCCGTCGGCCGAAAACACATCCAGCACGCGGCGTCCTCGGGCCAGTCGGGCTACTACCGGGCGATGCAGCCGCTGGTCCAGAAAAAAGCCCGTCTTCAGGCCTTCCAGCACATCCACCCGAAAGCGCACGCCCTCTTCGACAATTTCCACGGGACCCCCATACTGACCGCGCAGCACGCCGCGCCGCTGCGGCAGGCCATCTTTTTCGCGCAGCGCATGGTCGTTGCGTTCAATGATCGCCCGCGGACGCAGCAGTTCCTCCAGCAGGTCAAGCAACAACTCCCGGCGTTGCTCCATGCCGTAGCAGAGGCAGGTCCAGGTGAGCACGTCCCCGTAGCGGTCGATGATGGTACCGGGCAGGCCGTCACTTTCGCTGAAGACGAGCCGGTAGTGTGTGCTGTCGCCAAAGGCCGCCTGCCGCAGCGCAAGGGCCCGCTCCAGCCGCCGCCGAAAGAAACCGGCGTCGATCTGCGCGTTGGGGTCCGGCGTCAGAAAGCGCACGGCGATCTGCGAGTGTTCATGATAGAAGCCCAGGCCGTACGTCGTGCCATCGGCTGCCGTGATCTCGACCACGTCGCCGCTGCGAGGCTCCCCCTCGATGCGGTGAAGCTGGTTGGCAAACACCCACGGATAGCCGCGGCGCAGCAGCTTATCTTTGCCGGGTTTGAGTACAACGCGGGCGCGCATGGGATCTACCGGATGGATCAGGGAACGGGGCGGGCGCCTGCCGGTTGGAGTCTCGTCCCGGGTACACCGGACCGTCCGGCGCCGCGATCCTTTGCTACTGCGAGCCAACATCAACGCGAAGCTGCAGCGCATGTTCAATCTCAGAAGACAGGCGGCTCTCTGGCTGCTGATGGGATGGTGCGGGCTGGGACTGCCGGCAACGGGGCAGCGGGTGGCCAAGTACGGCGCCGACTTTCTGGCCGGCGGGGTAGGGGGGCGGGCACTCGGGATGGGGGGGGCCTATGTTGCGCTGGCCACCGATGTGGACGCCACCTACTGGAATCCGGCCGGGCTGAGCGCGTTAGCCTATCCCGAAGTGGCCTACATGCATGCCGAGCGCTTTGCCGGGATCGTGTCGTTCGATTACGCAGCCCTGGCCTGGCCCCTCAGCGCCACATCGACGCTGGGCATGGCCGTTTTCCGCAGCGGCGTCAATGACATCAAAAACACGCTGAACGCCTGGGACCCGGTGCGCAACCGGCCCAGGCCGCAGGCCGAGTCGTTCATCGAAACGTTCTCGGCAGCCGACTATGCCTTTTACTTCAGCTATGCCCGGCTGCTGGGCGAAGATCTGGCGCTGGGCGTGTCGGCCAAAGTGGTGCGCCGGACGATCGGCGACTTTGCCGAAGCCTGGGGCTACAGCGTGGACGCGGGCGCGCGCTATCGGCTGGGCCGCTTCTGGCTGGGCGTGACGGTGCAGGACCTCTCGACGATGCTGCAGAGCTGGAGCATCAATCCCGAAGCGTTTGCGCTGGAGACGATCAATCCGGAGACAGGCCAGCCCTATACGTTTGAGGAAGCTTTCGGGCAGGAGCTGCCGAAAGGGGGCACCTATCTGGTGCTGCCTGTGCTCCGACTGGGCACGGCTTACGAGCAGCCACTGGGGCTGCACCGGCTGGTGGTGGCCGCCGATGTGGACGTGGCGTTCGACGGGCAACGAGCCTATGCCGTGAATGTGGGCGACGTGTCGCTGCATCCCCGGCTGGGCGCCGAGTTCTGGTACCGGGACGTCGTGGCGTTGCGGGCAGGCATCAACCGCCTGGCGTACTCCGAACGCTTTGGACTGGAACTGACGCCCACCGTAGGCGCTGGCGTGCGACTCCGGCACCTGACCATTGACTACAGCTTTGGCGACTTTGCCGGACTGGCTTCCGAACTGGGCTTTGCGCATCGGCTGGCCGTCCGCTTTGTGCTGGCTCGCGAACGCTGGCACCGCCCGGATGTTTAGCAGAACGGTAACGAACAAAACGGAGAGCTACGACCCATCATGATTCCGCCGCTGCAGTGGAATGACGAAGCATTTCGCGTGGACCTGCTGGATCAGACGCGGCTGCCTGTAGAAGAGCGCTGGATTCCGATCGAAACGCCCGAGCAAATGGCCGAGGCCATCCGAAAGCTTCGCGTGCGCGGAGCGCCTGCCATTGGTATTGCGGCAGCCTACGGGGTGGTGCTCGCGCTGCGCGATCCCGGAGCAGGTCCCGACGCGGTGCAGCAGGCCCTTGAACAACTCCGGCAGACGCGTCCCACGGCCGTGAACCTGTTCGGCGCACTTCAGCGCATGGAAGCGGTGCTGAAGGCCTACTGGCAGGCAGATCGGGAGACGCTCAAAGCACAGCTCCTGGCCGAAGCCCGGGCCATCGAAGCGGAGGATCGGGAAGCCGGACGTCGGCTGGGGGCCTATGGACTGGAACTGCTCAAGGACGGCATGCGCGTGCTCACGCACTGCCACACGGGCGGCGTTGCCACGTCGGGCTACGGAACGGCCCTGGCCCCGTTTATTCTGGGCAAAGAGCGAGGCGTGCGGCTCGAAGCCTGGGTGGACGAGACGCGACCGCTTTTGCAGGGCAGTCGCATCACTGCCTGGGAGTTGCTGAAAGCAGGGGTACCGGCCACGTTGATCACTGATTCTATGGCCGCGCATGTGATGCAACAGGGATGGGTCGATGCCGTGATCGTTGGTGCCGACCGCATCGCGGCCAACGGTGACGTGGCCAACAAGATTGGCACGTATGGCCTGGCCGTGCTGGCCCGGGCGCACAACATCCCGTTTTATGTGTCGGCGCCGGTTTCTACCATCGACTTTGAAACGCCGTCTGGGCAGGCGATTGTTATTGAAGAACGAGATCCGCGCGAAATCACGCATGGTTTCGGCCGGCAGACGGCCCCCGACGGCATCCGGGTCTATAACCCGGCTTTCGACGTGACGCCGGCCGCGTTGATCACGGCGATTATCACGGATCGAGGGATTCTGCGGCCGCCGTATCCCGAAGCGCTGGCTGCATTGCGCGCGCAGTTAGAGGCGGAAATTTCCACGCCGAGCACAACCTGACCCACTATGAAACGGGACGACTGGATCGGGCTGCTGACCAGCCTGGCCGTGCACGCGCTGGTGCTGCTTCTGCTAGCCTTTACGCAGGTGGAACTGACCCAGGCACCACCTCTGGGCTTCATTGAAGTGGAGCTGGGACCCTGGGCCGAGGGGCGGCCCGTCCAGCAATCCGAGCAACCCCGGCCCAACGAAGCGGCGCCGGAGTCGCCGCCTGAGACGCCTCCGGAAGAAGCTGCCGCGCTTCCCGAAAAGACGCGTCCGGTAGCGCTGCCCGAGCCTGCGCAGCCCGTCGAAGACGAGCAGCAGATCGACGAACCGGAAGAAACACGCATTGCGCCGACCCCACAGAACAATCCGGCTGAGGTTGAAAAGCCGGAGCCCGACGAAGCGGCGCAGCCGGTCCAGCCCCGGGACGGAGGCCAGGCTGACGGTTCGGCGGGAGCGGCCACCGGCAGGGAAGGCGAAGGCCAGGAGGATCAGCGTAGTGCGCCCTATCTGATCGAAGGGCTTGACCGCACGCTCGTGCAGGCGCCACTGCCGGTCTATGCCGAAAAGGTCAATGCCATTATTCGCGTGCGCATTGTGGTCGATCCCCAGGGGCGGGTGGTGCAGGCTATTCCGTTGCTCAAAGGCAATCCGGCGCTGGAGCGGGCCGTGCTGGAAGCGCTGCGTCGCTGGCGCTTCAATCCTCTGCCGCCAGGCGTGCCTCCGGAAAATCAGACCGGCGTGATTACCTTCCGGTTTCGCCTGGAATAGCATGTCACCGGTGGATGTCGCCGCTGCAAGCAGGGAGATAACGCGTGCAAATTCAGCGGTTTAACATTTCTGAAACGACCGGCCCAAAGCAGCTTGTCCTCTTGAGGAGAACGTCCTATCTTGCAGAAAAAGGACGGAGGCGATGGCGATGGGGGCTGCATCGGGCCTGTCTATTCGTCTGGGGCGGCTGCTGGCCGAGCAGGTGGGGCAGCCGTTTATTGTTGTAGCCCTTCCAGAGCAAACCGTTACGGTGGCGCAGTTGCGGCGGTTGGTAGCTGAGCAGTATCCCCGGTTGCAGTCCTGGATGGAGCATGTGCTGGTCGTCGCCGAAGGGCGCATCCTGGATAGTTCGGAAGCGGTTCCGGTCGGGCGGTCGGTAGCTTTGTTGCCGCCGCAGGCCGGTGGTTGATCCTTGTTCACCAAAACGGTAGGAGGGGGCCATGCAGGTTACAGAAACGCCAAAAGCGGCAGTTACGGAAGCGCGCCGCACGGTGGTTGTCAACGAGTTTACCGACGGGATCCTGGATCCGGAAGCCCCGATGCTGGGGCCGGTCGTCAACGGGGGGACTATTATCGCCAACACAGCGCCGGGCTGCTGGGGCCCTATGATCACGCCACGCCTGCGGGGGGCCCACGAGGTAACGCGTCCGGTTTACGTCGAGGGTGCGGAGCCGGGCGATGCGCTGGTCATTCGCATTCGGGACATTACGGTTACCTCTATGGCCACTGCCTCCGGGCATGATCGATGGGTAGAAGGGCACTACCTGGGGGATCCCTATGTGGCGGCGCGGTGCCCGCAGTGCGGAGAGCTGTATCCGGAAACGGTCGTCGAGGGGATTGGGCCCGAGGCGGTGCGGTGTGCTCGCTGCGGCACACCGGTTACACCGTTTCAGTTCGTGCACGGCTATACCGTGGTGTTTGATGAGACGCGTCAGGTGGGGGTAACCGTTGCGCAGGAAACAGCCGAGCAATTGGCCCGGCAGGCTGCGCAGGTCATGGCGTTGCCGGATCGGTCGGTGCAGCATCCCATCGTGCTGTACGCCCCCCATGATCTGGTGGGCGTGGCTGTGCGCCTGCGGCCTTTCCTGGGGCAGTTAGGTACCACGCCGGCCGTACGCATGCCCGACTCGCATAACGCGGGAGATTTCGGGGCCGCTCTGATCGGCGCTCCCCATGAGTATGCCCTGACGGCTGAGGAGCTGGAAAAGCGGACCGACGGGCACATGGACATCGACGCCGTGCGCGCCGGAGCCATTCTGCTGGCGCCGGTCAAGGTGCCGGGAGCGGGCGTTTATCTGGGCGATATGCACGCGTTGCAGGGAGATGGAGAGATTGCGGGGCATACCATGGACGTGTCAGGTACGGTCACGTTGCAGGTTGAGGTGCTGAAAGGCCGCACGCTAGAAGGTCCGGTGCTCTTCCCGCTGCCAGAGGACCTGCCACCGCTGGCGCGGCCGCTCACCGAGGAGGAGAAAGCGCGCGCGCGTGCACTGGCGCGCCGGTGGGGACTGTCGGACCTGGAAGAGAGCGCGCCCATTTCGGTAATCGGTACCGGTCCGGATCTGAACACGGCCACTGAAGTCGGGTTGCAGCGAGCGGCGCGCTTGCTGGACATGAGCGTGGCCGAAGTGCGCAATCGCGCGACCATTACCGGGGCTATTGAGATTGGACGGCATCCCGGGGTGATCCAGGTAACGTTCCTGGCGCCCCTGTCGAAGCTAGAGGCCGCCGGATTGCTTCCCTTTGTGCGGGAGCAGTACGGAATCGGCTGAGCCGCTCCCTGCGTGCTGGCAGAGAGGCCGGCCTTTTCCCGGGGCCGGCCTTTTCCGTTTTTCAATAAAACCAGGGACCCTTCATCAGCAGGCGGGGATGGGGGCGGCGGCGATCCAGCCGGTGCAGGCCCAGTTCAGCGGCGATTTGCAGCGCTTCGGCAAATTCTTCGGCGCTTAGGCGTCGGTTCAGTTCTGGAAAGGTAGTCTCGTTAACACGGCCGGCTGGATAGTACTGATCCATGAGGTTGACGTACGTGTGAGGGCCCAGTTCGCGCGCAATCCATTCCAGAATAGCCCGCGTTTCGTCCAGACAGCCAGGCATGACCAGATGGCGAATCAGCAGACCGCGTCGGGCCAGTCCTTCGTCGTCCAGCTCCAGGTCTCCTACCTGCCGGTGCATTTCCTTGATGGCTGCTCGCGCGTGTTCGGGATAGTCGGCAGCCTTCATGTAGCGCCGGCTGCGTTCAGTGCTCCAGAATTTGAAGTCCGGCATGTAAATGTCCACAATGCCGTCGAGCAGGCGCAGGCTTTCGAGACTGTCGTAGGCGCTGGTGTTGTAAACGATGGGGAGACGCAGGCCGTGTTCGACGGCAATGGCCAGGGCTTCAATGATCTGCGGAACGACGTGCTCGGGCGTTACGAGGTTGATGTTGTGACAACCCAACTCCTGCAGCTCCAGCATCATGGCGGCGATGGCTTCGGGCGGATGTCCCGGAGGCGCCTTGTGCGGTTTGATGGCCTGGCTGATGTCGTAGTTCTGGCAGAACTGGCAGCGCAGGTTGCAATGGGCGAAAAAGATGGTGCCCGAGCCGTTCCAGCCACGCAGGCAGTCTTCTTCCCCGAAATGCGGGAAGTAGCTGCTCACAAGCGCATAGCGACCCGTTTTACAGGCCGCGTACCGGTCTTCCAGCCGGTTGACGCCACAGTCGCGAGGGCAGGCCCGGCAGTCGGCCAACATTGCTCGTGCCTGTTCGACGCGGCGCTGCCATTCAGCGCGGCTTAGAGACCGGTAGGCAGGCCAGGGACGCGGCATGTCGCTGGGTTTTTGCTGGCCGTTTTTCGTATATTGCATCCGGGAACGAGTCAACACCGCAACCAGACGGGAGCCTATCGACGGCGCGTTGTTTGTTACCGCATCCTTCGATAATACAATCCAATAGCTAAAACTTCAGAGCGTTCCCGTGTCGCGCCGCGTGGAGCTGATCGCCTTACTGGTGATTGATGCCTTGATGTTTAGCCTGGCGTATGCCCTGCTGTATCTGGCCCGGTTCAAGTGGCAGTGGTTTGGGCAGCCCAAGCTGTATCCGATGGTATTCTGGCTGCCGATGCTGCTGATGACCGCCTACTGGGTGCTGCTGTTTGCTTTTTCAGGTATGTATCGGGAGCGGTACGCAGCGAGTCGTTTTGACGAGCTGGTTTCGCTGTTCAAGGTGGTCACGGTAGGTGTTTTAATCCTGGTTTTTGCCATCTTTATCGATACCCTGGAGCCCAGCACGAGCCGAGAAGCCATCTTCTTCTACTGGGCCTCGGTCTATGGACTGGTGTCGGCAGGGCGTCTGGGCGTGCGCACCGTGCAGAAAGCCCTGTTGCTGCGCGGCTACGGCGTGCATAAGGCGCTGGTGGTAGGCTGGAGCGACAAGGTAGCGCAGCTTTATGAGGAGGTCAGGCGCTATCCCGAAGCCGGTTTGAAAATTGTAGGAGCGATTCGGCTGGCGCGGCCGGGAGAACCGGCCGAAAGCCAGGAGACCACGGGCGATGGAGCAGCGGTTGCGGCCGTCCAGGTCGGCACGTCAGCGTGCACCATCGAGGCATTACCGCGGCTGATCGACGAGCTCGGCGTGCAGGACGTGCTGATTGCTCTGGACGGGCGAGACCATGACGCGCTGCTCGAAGTGCTTCGGCTGTGTGATGGCAAGCCGGTCAAACTCAAGCTGGTACCCGACTTCTATACCCTCATTGGCGGCATGGCCCGCACCGAGCACATGTACGGTCTGCCGCTTATTGAGGTGCTTCCTGAGCCCATGCCGGCCTGGGAGCAGAGCATGAAGCGGGTAATGGATGTGACTGTTTCACTGGCAGTGCTGGGACTGGGACTCCCGCTCTGGATTGTAATCGGTTTGCTGATCCGGCTGACGTCACCTGGTCCGGCCATTTACCGGCAGCAGCGCGTAGGGCAGCATGGACGCATCTTTACGCTATATAAGTTTCGCACGATGTATGTGGATGCCGAGGCGCGCACTGGCCCGGTCTGGGCCGCTAAAGATGATCCGCGCGTAACGCCCATTGGACGCTGGCTGCGTCGCTGGCGGTTGGACGAAGTGCCTCAGTTCTGGAACGTACTCAAAGGCGAGATGAGTCTGGTGGGGCCGCGGCCCGAGCGTCCCTACTTTGTCGAAAAGCTGTCGCAGGAAATTCCCCTTTACAATCGCCGCCATCGCGTAAAGCCAGGCATTACCGGTTGGGCGCAGGTCCGCTGGAAGTATGATAATAGTCTGGACGACGTGCGGCAGAAAGTCAAATTTGACCTGTTCTATATCGAAAATATGAGCCTTCGCATGGATCTGAAAATTCTCTTTCGAACCATCTACACTATGCTGGCCGGTAAGGGGCAGTAGGAAAAGTTTGCCTGAAAATCGAAGCAACAACGCGGGCAGATACCCAGGCCATTCAATCAAACAGTATAGAAAAAGCGGAGTCTGGCCTCAACACTTCAGGCTGGTATGCTTTTGGATTTTTCCTTCCTGCGGGAAAAATCTGTAAGTAAAAACCCGCAGGAAGATTCCTATGCCCTTTGTACGCAAGACGCATTCGGAGTCTGATGGCACCGAGGTGGCACCGCGTGCAACGGCGCGGGAAGCAGCGCAGCAACGTCGCCGGGCGCGTACGATGGCTCGGCGGCAGCAACTGGCCGAGCGCATTGCCGCGGCAGCAGTTCAGTTAGCTTCTGGTATCAGCGAGGCGGCCTCCGCCGCCCAGGAATTAAAGAGTGCGGCCGATCAGATTGCTGCTGGAGCCACAGAGGCTTCGGGGGCTACGCAGGAGTCGCTGGCGGCGTTTCGGGAAGTGGGGAAAGCCGTGGAACGTCAGCGGATGGCTGCTCAGCAGGCGCAAGAGAAAAGCGAGGCGTTGCAGGCACTGGCTGAGCAGGTTCGGGAGCAGGTTGAACATCTGATCCAGAATGTGGTGATGGCCGCCGAGCGCCAGCAACGTTCGGTGGCCCGGGTAGCTGAGCTGGAGCAGCAGGCTGCCCAGATTGGTGAGGTGATCCAGGCCGTAAGTCGCATTGCGAATCAGACCAATCTGCTGGCGCTGAACGCCGCTATTGAGGCCGCGCGGGCCGGCAAGCATGGGAAAGGGTTTGCCGTAGTGGCCGGCGAGGTGCGCACGTTGGCCGAGACGTCCGAAAAGAGTGCTCGTCAGATTCAGGAGCTGATTACACAGATTCAGGCCGACGTGCAGCAAGTGGTGCAAAGCATCACGGCTGCGGCCGAAGCCATTCAGGAAGAAGCGCAAAAAGGGCAACAAATCGGAGAAGAACTGGCGACAATTGGAGAAGGATTTCTGCGCATTGTGCAGGGGGCGCAAGAGGTTGCCGAAGGCGCGGCGCGTTCCGAAGAGGCTGTGCGAGAGGCGTTGCGCGGATTTGACGAGATTGCCGCAGCCGCCGAAGAGCAGTCAGCGGCGGTTGAAGAGTGGAGCCGCACCGTCAGCGAACAGGTGCAGGTGCTGGCCGAGTGCGAACAGTCGGCCGAAAACCTCTCCGAACTGGCCGAGGATCTCAAGCTTTCGACAGATCTGAGCAAAAGTGCGAGTGATGTGGCGACGGCGGCCGAGGAACTGTCGGCTGCGCTGGATGAGATGACCCGGGCGGCTGCCCAGATCTCAGCAGCTATCGAGCAAATTCGCAAGGGAGCGCAGACGCAGGCGGCCGCTACCGAAGAGTCGGCCGCCGCCATCGCCGAGATCGAAAAGGGCCTGGAGGTAGCCCGGCAGCAGGCGCAGGAGGGGCAAGAACGGTTGGAGGCGCAACAGCGGCGCCTGACGCAGAACCGTAAGGCCGTCGAAGCCCTGATAGCCAGCATTGAGCAGGCGGTTGGACGCGTTGAGCAAAGCCTGGAACGCATCAAACAGCTAGAGCTGCGTTCGCGCCGCATCGACAAGATCGTGGATGCCATTACGATGGTGGCCATTCAGACCAGCATGCTGGCCGTTAGCGGTGCGATTGAAGCAGCACGAGCCGGCGAGTTTGGCAAAGGCTTTGCCGTCGTGGCTGCCGATATTCGCAACCTGGCGCACGATTCAGCCGACAATGCAGACCGCATCAAAGACACCCTGCGCACCATTCAGGATCATATCCAGACAGTAGCCCGCGATGTCGAGGAGTTGATGGCGCGAACGGTTGCCGAGGCCGAAAAGGCGCAGGCCGTTACGCGCAGCCTGCAACGGCTGGATCAGGAAATGGCACAGGTGCACGCAGGAGCTGAAGCTATCCTGCGCGAAGCCGAGCGCATTGCCACCGCGATTGCACAGGTGCGCACAGGTGTTGATCAGATCGCCGCTGCTGCTCAGGAAGCCGAACAGGCAACCAGTGAAGCAGCCAGTGCAGCCCATGAGCAGGCCCAGGGAATGGAATCGCTGGCTGCGGCAGTGGAAGAAATCGCGGTGCTGGCCGACGAACTTCAAAGCCATTGAACCGATACCGCCTATGGGTCCGGACACGTTAAAGGAACTCTTTGGGGAGGCGCTTGCCCAGGCAGAAGAGGAAGAACCGCAGGTGGTGCAGTTTGTCGTTGGAGGCCAGCGGTATGCCCTGCCGGTGCACTGGGTGCAGGAAGTGGTCGCCTGGCCAGAGCACATTACGCCTATTCCGCAAGCTCCTACCTGGCTGGCTGGCTTGATGACGCTGCGACGCGAGACGATTCCGGTAGTGTTGCTGGCTCGTCTGTTTGAACTGGAGTGCGCGGATCAGCCAGCCTGTGTCCTGGTGCTGCAGGCAGGTGGACGTCGTCTCGGCCTGGGAGTTGACCAGGTACATGAAGTGCGGAGCCTGCCGCCTGACGCGCTGGAGCAGCCACCCGCCTCGCTGCAGCAGGAGTCTACCTATGAGGAAATTGTCGCCGTCTGTCGGGTGGAAGGAGAACGGCTGCTGAGCCTGCTGGATCTTCGACGCCTGCTGCGACGCATTGCGCTGGATGAAGCGGCTGCCTGGGGGTACGATGCCGTTTCTGAAGAGGAAAAAGCCGCTTCGCCGGAAGAGGCCGAAACAGAAGGGCAGAGCTTTCTCTTTTTCCGACTGGGCACCGAAGTATTTGGCGTTTCCATTGACTATGTGCAGGAAATCGTGGAGCCTCCCGAGACATACACAGTCGTTCCCCAGGCACCTCCAGCGATTGTGGGAGTGGTCAACCTGCGGGGCGGCGTGCTGCCCGTGGTAGACTTGCGCCAGCAACTTGGCTTTCCCGTGACAGAGCGGACGCCTCAGCAGCGCATTGTGGTGCTGCTTGCCGACGAGCAGCCTACCGGATTCATCGTTGATGCAGTTATTGAGGTCTGTGAGGTGCCGGAAAGCGCGTTGCAACCAGCCGCTCGTCCAGCAGAAGCCGCCAGCCCATTAAGGGACCAGGTGATCCATCTGGCCGACCGGGGACAGATTGTGCAGCTACTGCAACCCGAGCAACTGCTGGCGCAGGTGCGCATCCCTGCTCACTCATTAGCGACAGCCGTATGATTCGATTGTTGATCGTTGATGATTCCGCCCTGATGCGGCGGCAGTTGACGCGTCTGTTCGAAGAAGCCGGCGGATTTGAGATTCGAACAGCGCGTGATGGAACCGAAGCGATTGAACTCAATCGGTCTTTCGAGCCCGACGTCATTACGCTTGATATTCATATGCCGCGTATGGACGGGCTGACCGCCCTGGCGCATATCATGGCGGAGCGGCCCGTGCCCGTGGTCATGTTTTCGTCGCTGACCCAGGAGGGGGCTCTGGCTACCTTCGAGGCGCTGAACCTGGGGGCCGTCGACTATGTAGCCAAACCAGGCGGTACGATTACGCTGTCGCTGGAGGCCGTGCGTGAAGAATTGATTGCTAAAGTGCGGGCGGCAGCGACAGCGCGTTTGCGCCGGCGAAAGCCTCAAGCTACGGTCGGAACGGGCGTGCAGAAGGCGAGCCCCTCCGTTACCACTCCGGTTCGACCTGCTCGCACGCGCACGCGGCCGGCAAAAGAGCAAGGCGTGGTCCTCATTGGCGTCTCAACCGGAGGTCCGGCAACACTGGAGGAGATTCTGCCCAAGTTGCCCGCCGATTTTCCCTGGCCGGTGCTGGTAGCGCAGCATATGCCGGCCGCTTTTACCGGGCCATTTGCCCAGCGGCTGGATCGGCTTTGCGCGGTGCACGTGGTAGAAGTGGCGCGGCCTATGCCGTTGGAAGCCGGAACCGTTTACATCGGCAAGGGGGAAGCGGATCTGGTGATCAGCCGCCGCGGCACGCAGTTGATTGCGCTGGCCCGCCCGGCGCATCCTGATTATCTGTGGCATCCCTCGGTTGAGCTGCTGGGACGTTCGGCGTTGCGCTACGTTGAGCCTCGCCAGATCGTTGCCGTCATGCTGACCGGTATGGGCTACGATGGCGCAGACGCCTTCACCGAGATTCGCCGGCAGGGCGGGCGGGTCATTGCCGAATCCGAACGGTCGGCAGTGGTTTTTGGCATGCCGGCCGAGGTGATCAAGCGCGGAGGTGCAACCAAGATCCTACCGGCCGAAAAGATTGCCGATCAACTCATCCGGTGGATTCAACCAGCCGGACGCCATGGGGTTGAAGAAGTTCAGCCAGACGTCGTCCTTTCCTCCAGAAACCGTTGAGGACGATCTGATTGCGCTACAGGAGGCGTTGCAGGACCCCAACCCTGCCCGCCGACGCCAGGCCGTGCGTCGCTTAGCAGATGTTCCAGAAGGGCTTTCCTATCTGATGGCCCATCTGGAAAAAGAAACGGACGTCTCGGTACTGGAGGTCCTGCTCCAGGAACTGGTCCGCGCGGCTACGCCAGAGGCTCGGGCTGCGCTGGTCCAGGGATTGCGCAGCGACCAGGCTACCCTGCGGAACGCCACCTTAGACGCGCTGCGGCAGCATCCCGATCAAGCCGCTTCGCTGGTTGAGCAACTGCTGCAGGATCCCGATCCAGATGTGCGGATCCTGACGCTGAGTCTGCTGGGAACGCTGGCGCTGCCGCAAACCGAAACCTGGCTCATTCAGGTGCTGGAGCACGACCCGCATGTAAATGTCTGCGCAGCAGCAATCGATCTGCTCTGTGAGGTCGGTACCGAAGCAGCTCGGCCGGCGCTGGAAGCAGCCAGACGCCGCTTTGCCAATGAGCCGTACGTGCAGTTTGCGGTGAAACAGGCGCTGCGACGTATTGGGGGCGAAGCGTGAACCATGCAAACTTCAAAGTTGCACATACGCGACGAAGACTTCCTACGATTCCGTGATTTCTTTTACCGGAAGACAGGCATCTACTTTGACGAAGGAAAACGCTACTTCGTTGATCGCCGTCTGATTGAACGCATGAAGGCAACCGGCGCCCCGGACTTTCGCACCTACTTTACCCGCCTGCGCTTTGAGGCATCAGGAGAGGAGCTCCAGACCCTGATCAATTTGATGACCGTTAATGAAACCTACTTCTTCCGCGAAGAGCACCAGCTGCGGTGCCTGGTGCAGCACCTTCTGCCAGAGTTGACCCGTCGGCGCACTGACCGGCGGCCTATTCGCATCTGGTCCATTCCGGCTTCGACAGGGGAAGAGCCCTATTCTATTGCCATTTATCTGCTGGAATACTGGCCCGATCTGGAGCACTGGGATGTCGAACTGGTCGCTTCGGACATCGACACCAGAGCCCTGGAACGGGCCCGCCAGGGACGGTACAGTGCTCGTTCTGTGCAGCACGTGCCCCATCACCTGCGCCGCAAGTATTTCACGCGTGTAGGCAACGACTATCAGATCTGTGAAATGCTGCGCGAAGTGGTGACCTTTACGCGCGTGAATCTATGCGATGCCCAGGAAATGCGCCCCTACCGAGACTTCGCGGTAATCTTCTGTCGTAATCTGCTCATTTACTTCGATGAGGCCTCTCGCAAAACGGCGGCGCATCACCTGTACGAAGCGCTGGAACCCGGCGGATACCTGTGCCTGGGGCACTCCGAGTCGATGAGCCGTATTTCGTCCCTGTTTCAGGTACGCCGTTTCCCAGAGGCCATCGTGTACCAGAAACCAGAGGAGATCTATGAAACGTGTGCTGGTTGTGGATGATGCGCCTACGGTGCGCATGTACCACCGAGAGATTCTGGAATCCATTGGCCTGACTGTTGATGAGGCCTACAACGGCGTCGAAGCGCTCGAAAAGGCCCTCACCCATCCCTACGACCTGTACGTCGTGGACATCAATATGCCGGAGATGGATGGGTATCGATTCCTGCGAGCGCTCCGGCAACAGCCGGAGCTACCCCAGACGCCGGCGATCATGGTGTCCACGGAAGCCGCCGACATCGACCGTCGCCAGGCCTTTCAGGCCGGCGCTAACCTTTATCTGGTCAAACCGGTCAAACCGGACGTTTTGAGCCAGTACGTCCAACTGTTACTGGGAGAGAAGCCGTCATGAGCAACCTGGTAGAACAATTTGTCATCGAGGCCCGCGAACTGCTGCAGGGCATCAGTGAGCAGATTCTGACGCTGGAAGCCCAGCCAGACCATGCAGAAGCTATGCATGAGCTTTTCCGGCTCGTGCATACGCTGAAGGGCAATAGCGGGCTGGTAGAAGCCCCGGCTATGACCCGGGTGTTGCATGTGGCGGAAGACGTAATCGGTGCTGTGCGCGAAGGGCGGCAAACGTTCTCCAGGGACCTGGCCGATGCCCTGTTGGAAGCGTTCGACTTCGTAGCCCTTCTGGTGGACGAACTGGAGCAAGAAGGAAGCATTCAGGCCGCCCACGAGCACGAAGCCACCCGCCATATTCAGGCCCTGCAGAAGCTGGACGGAAAAGAAAAGACAGCAGAAGAGTCGGAAGCTTTCAGGGCAGCCTCGGATCACAGCAGGGCTGCTGTCTCCATAGAAAGCCTTCCGCCGGAGGCTCAGGAAATCGCCGCGCAACGGCTTCAGGAAGACCGACCGCTCTACTGGGTTGTGTACGAGCCGGAAGAGGATTGCTTTTTCAAAGGGGATGACCCCTTCCTGCTGGTGCGTCAGACACCCGGGGTGTGCTGGGGGCGCATTGTCCCACGGGCTCCCTGGCCTCCTCTTGACCAGATGGATCCGTACCGCTGCGTGCTTCGCTTTGAGCTGCTATCGGAAGCGCCGCTTTCAGAGCTGGAGGAGCATTTCCGCTACGTGGCCGACCAGATACGTTTGCAGCCGGTAGCAGCGCAGTTGGATGCGGCAGATGCGGGCGTAGCCCCGACCGAATCGAAGCCGCCCATCGTCTCAGAGGAGGCCATTGGTCAGATTCTGGAAGCCCAGCGGGCCGTCCTGGAAAGCCCCATTGATGACGGATTTGAGGGGCGGATGCAGGCCGTGAAAGCAGCGCTGGAGGGTCTGTTGCGGGTGCTGGGGCGCGAAAGCGATCAAAGCACACTGGAAGCAGCGCTGGACGAAGCCCGTCGGAAACGGAATCCAGAGCCGCTGCGTCGCTGGATCGATCAGGTCTTTGGCGTTGCTCCCCGAGCGGATGCGGGTTCGCCTGCCAGCCAGACCGGCTCTGCGGCACCGCCTGTTTCCCAGGAGCCTGCTACTCCCTCTCATGAACGACCGGCCGAGGCTCGCCCGCGAACCGCTTCGACGCTGCGCGTTTCGCAAGAACGCATTGATGCGCTGATGAGTCTGGTCGGAGAGCTGGTCGTGGCCAAAAATGGACTGGCGTATCTGGCCAGCCGCGTGCAGCGCGACTATGACTTGCCGGAACTGAGCCGCGAGATCAAACTGCATTTTGCGGCCATCCATCGCATTGCCGAGGAGTTGCAGGACGCCGTCATGCAGGTGCGGATGCTCCCCTTTGCACACGTGTTTCAACGCTTTCCTCGGCTGGTGCGCGATCTGGCGCGTCGGCTGGGCAAAGAGGTGCGTCTGGAAATCATAGGAGAAGATACCGAAGCGGATAAACGGATTATTGAGAGCCTGGCCGATCCACTGATTCACCTGATTCGCAACAGTCTGGATCACGGAATTGAACCGCCAGAAGAGCGAAAAGCAAGAGGAAAGCCCGAAACAGGATTGCTGCGCATCCGCACGCGCCAGGAAGGCGATCGCATCTGGATTGAGGTAAGCGATGACGGGCGCGGAATCGATCCAGAGGTCATCAAACGAAAAGCTTACGAAAAAGGCCTGCTCGACGAAGCAGCCCTGGAGCGCATCAGCGCTGCTGAAGCGTTGCAGTTCCTGTTTCGTCCGGGGTTTTCGACGGCCAGCAGCGTCAGCGACATTTCCGGGCGGGGAGTAGGACTGGATGTCGTCAAGCGCACCGTAGAGCAACTGGGCGGCAGCGTGCGCCTGGAAAGTGAGCCCGGAAAGGGAACGCGCTTCATCCTGTCGCTGCCGCTGTCCATGATGGTCACGCAGGTGCTGATTGTGGAAGTGCAGGGACAGCTCTATGGATTACCCGTTGAGGCGGTCGTGGAGACGGTTCGGGTAGCGCCCGAAGCCATTCAGCGCATCCATCATCAGGAGGCCCTGGTGCTCCGAAATCAAGTAATTCCTGTGGAATCTCTGCAATATCGACTGAACGGATGTAAACCTTCGGTCGAAGCCGCCGATACCTTAGCTGTCGTGGTCCTGCAGTTGGAGACCACCCGCGTGGGACTTCTGGTGGATGACTTCCGCGAAACCCTGGATGTGGTGCTGAAGCCGCTGCCCGGCGTGCTGGCCGGTCTTTCCCTCTATGCCGGGTCAGCGCTGCTGGGCGATGGAACCGTTCTGATGATTCTAAACCCCAAAACGCTGTTGGCATCATGCCGGTCGAATTCCGGAAGCGAAGCGTCGTCTTACGTGACCATGTAACCGTAGAGGAGGCCGAGCCGCTGCTAAGCTGGCTCCAGGAGCATCCTCGGGGACAGGTCAACCTGAAATCCTGTCGACATCTGCACACGGCCTGCTTGCAGGTGTTGCTGGCTGCGCAGCCTCGCGTTCGAGCCGTGCCCTCAGACCCGGACTTGCGGCGCTGGCTGGGCATGCTGTGGATTCCGTGAACCATCTGAGGAGGGATCATGGGACGAACTATCTTCGTGGTGGACGACTCTGCCGTGATGCGCTCCAGTCTAAAAGCTAATCTGGAAATGCAGGGGTTTCAGGTGAAGATGGCCGCAGACGGGGCTGAGGCCCTGGAACAACTCAAAAATGGCCTCAAACCTGACCTGATTCTAACCGATATTCATATGCCCAAAATGGATGGCCTGACACTGATCCGGGAAATCCGGAAGTTGCCAGGCTTTCGCTTTGTGCCCATTCTGGTGCTCACCACAGAAAGCCAGCAGGCCAAACGCGAAGAAGCCCGACGACTGGGGGCGACCGGCTGGCTGGTCAAGCCGGTCTCAGGAGTCGATCTGGTGAACACGATCCGCAAAGTGCTACCGGGCACCTGAGCTCATATGGAGGAACTGGCAGGCGCTAACGGACGAGCGCTGCTGGTCAGCAGCGCAACCGGGGGATTAATCGGAGCAGCCGTTGGCCTGGGGCTTAACGGCATAGCCGGGGTGCTTTCTGATCTCCTGGTGGCGGCTCTGGCGGCCAGCGTAGGGAGCCTGCTGGTTCGATGGCAGCTTCTCCGCGCATTGCGAGCATGGGCCGCGCATCAGAAAAGCCAGTGGCAGGCCCGGCAACAGCAATGGGAAGCAGAACGGGCAGCGCTGCTCGCGGAGCGGGAAGCGCTTCGGCAACGCCTCCAGACGCTGGAAGCTGCTGCCAGACATCTGGAGGAGGCTGCTCCAGAGCAATGCGAAGCCTCCAGAACCTCAGACAACGACCCACAGGTGGCACTTCAGCAATTCTGGATGCAGAGCTGGAAGCGTCTGCAGCCCTATTTGCAGTTGCTGGAAGACCAGTTGGGCCATGTGCAGCAGGAGACCGAGCAGGCCGCTCTGGAGATCGTTTCCGAGTTGCAGCGCCTGCATGAGGCGGCGCAGCTCCAGATTGCCCAGGTCCAGAAGCTGGCTGACTCGATGGAGCGCATGGTCCAGAACAACACGCACCAGGCCGACTCGATCCGGGCGGCTGGCCAGCAGATGAACGACTTCGTGGATCAGCACCAGATGCGGATTGAGCAAAGCCTGCAGCGCATTCATAGCATGGCTTCTGAAGTGGAGCAGTTAGATCCGCTGGTCGATGAAATGGCCGATATTGCGCGGCGAACCAACCTGCTGGCTCTGAATGCTGCCATTGAAGCTGCCCGTCTGGGCGAAGAAGGCAAAGGATTCGCGGTCGTAGCCGACGCCGTGCGGCAACTGGCCGCGCAGGCGACCGCACTGGCTGAGCGCATGGGGCGTCAGATTCAGGTGGTTAGCGAGCGCATCCAGGAGGAAATCGAACAGATCGAAGCCCAACTGCAACGGGAGCACGATCAACTCAGCCAGATGCGGTCGTTGAACACCGCGCTAAATGGATGCCTGGAGCAAATTGTAGAAGTGACCTCCGACACGGTGTCCCAGGTGAGTCAGCTCAACGACGAAATGCTGAGCCGCTCGCTGGCCGATCTGCTGGGACGCATTCAATTTCAAGATGTGCTGCGGCAGAAAATTGATCTGGTCAAAGAAGCCCTGGAGAAGCTGGCCGATTTTCTGGAAGCAGCCGTGCACTATCAACAACACCCCGACCAGCCGCCGCCGGAGATTCTTGACCCGGAAGAACTCTATCAGCGCTACGTTTCGGCCGGCCAGCGGGCGGTTCATCAGGCCACGATGGGGCGCCAGAAAGAAGATGGCGAAGGCACGACCCGCATTGAGCTGTTCCTCTAAGCTCATCTTTTGAGCTCCAGGTGAAAGCCGATACAAGCGCTTCCAGAACCACGGGCGGCGCTGTATCTTTATCGCGTGGAAGGAGAACCAACGGAACCGATGGAAACGACTACGGCGCTGGAGCTCAAAGCGCTTTACCGCGCCCTCTTGCTACCCCGCGTCATTGAAGAACGCATGCTCCGGCTGATTCGCCAGGGGCGTCTTTCCAAGTGGTTCAGCGGCTACGGCCAGGAGGCTATTGCCGTAGGATGTACCTGGGCGCTGGAAAAGCAGGATTACATCCTGCCGATGCATCGCAATCTGGGAGTGTGGACCACCCGGGGCGTGCCGCTGCGACCGCTTTTCTGCCAGCTCATGGGGCGCGCTGGCGGCTTTACGAAAGGCCGGGACCGCACCTTCCACTTCGGACTGCCGGAGCGCCGCATCATTGGTATGATTTCGCATATGGCGGCCATGTTGCCCGTAGCCTGTGGGCTTGGACTCGCAGCCCGCCTGAAACGCGAAGATTTCGTCGTGCTGGCTTTTTCGGGCGAAGGGGGCACGCGGGAAGGGGACTTCCATGAGGCGCTGAATCTGGCAGCAGTCTGGAAGCTGCCAGTCATCTTTGTGGTAGAAAACAATGGCTATGGACTGTCAACGCCTGCCCATGAAGCAATCCCGGTAGAGGATGTGGCCGACGCTGCCGTCGGCTATGGAATGCCGGGCGAAGTGGTGGACGGCAACGACGTGCTGGCGGTAGTCGAGGCGGTGCGTCGGGCCGCCGAGCGGGCTCGTGCCGGAGAAGGGCCTACGCTACTGGAAATGAAAACCTTCCGCATGCGGGGCCACGAGGAGGCCTCCGGGACAAAGTATGTACCGAAGAAGCTGTTTGAGCACTGGCGGAAAAAAGATCCCATCGACCGCTTCGAAGCGTATCTGGAACGAGAAGGTATCCTGTCGGAGGCAGAACGGGCAGCTATTCGCTCTGAGCTGGAAAGCGAAGTGCAGGCTGCTACTGAGTACGCACTGGCCCAGCCAGAAGTTGAAAGCACGCCGGAAGCAGAACGGGCCGACCTGTTTGCCCCTGCATTTGTGGCTGCTGATGCACCGGTGCCTGCTACGCAACGAGAGCTGCGCTTTGTGGATGCCATCTCCGAAGCCCTTCGCCTGGCCATGGAACGGGATGAACGGGTGCTGCTCATGGGCCAGGACATTGCTGAGTACGGGGGCGTCTTCAAGGTAACCCAGGGATTCGTGGAGCGTTTCGGCAAAGAACGGGTGCGCAACACGCCTATCATCGAAAGTGGAGCGGTCGGCGCAGCACTGGGACTGGCGATCGAAGGCTTCAAGCCGGTCGTAGAAATACAGTACGCGGACTTCATCTCCTGCGCCTTTAACCAGATCGTAAACAACCTGGCTACGACGCACTACCGGTGGGGGCAGCCGGTGAACGTGACGATCCGGGCCCCCTTTGGCGGGGGACTGGGAGCCGGACCGTTCCATTCGCAATCCAAAGAGGCCTGGTTCTGCCACGTGCCCGGCCTGAAGGTAGTCGTTCCGGCCACGCCAGAAGACGCTAAGGGACTGTTGCTGACGGCCATTGAAGAGCCCAATCCCGTCCTGTTTTTTGAACACAAGCTGCTCTATCGTTCGGTGCGTGGACCGGTACCGGAGGGCGTTTACCACGTGCCCCTGGGCAAAGCGCGCGTTGCGCGGGTCGGGACAGATGCTACGATCGTTACCTACGGCGTAGGCGTGCACTGGGCTCTGGAAGAGGCAGCCTGGTGGGCCGAGCAGGGCGTGTCGCTGGAAGTGATCGACCTGCGAACGCTTATTCCGTGGGACCGGGAAACGGTACTGGCCTCCGTGCAGAAAACCAATCGGCTGCTCGTGCTGCACGAAGCCACCCGAACCGCTGGATTCGGTGCCGAAATTGCCGCGGAGATTGCCGAGCTGGGGTTCAAGCTGCTCGATGCGCCTCCAGTGCGGGTGGCGGCTGAGGATTTGCCGGTACCTTTCGCCCGTCCACTTGAAGAACGTATCTTTTCGGCCCGGCCGCGCCTGCGGCCGGCTCTGGAACGGTTACTGCACTTTTAAAAATACGAACCACCATGAGCGCAACGTCGGCGATGCCCGAGGTGGGCCAGGAAGCCCCGGATTTTGAGGGAGTCGATCAACACGGACGTACCATTCGACTGCGCGACTTTCGGGGCAAAAAGGTTGCCCTGTATTTCTACCCAAAAGACGACACGCCAGGCTGTACGAAGCAGGCCTGTAGCCTGCGCGATGGGTATGTCCAACTGCAGCAAGCGGGCATTGCTGTACTGGGCGTATCGGCTGATGATGTGGAAAGTCATCGACGCTTTGCCGAAAAATATAGCCTGCCGTTTCCGCTAATTGCCGATCCGGAAGCCAGAATCTGCCAGGCCTACGGCGTCTGGGGCGAGCGAACGCTCTACGGACGCAAATTTCTGGGAATACGGCGCACTACGTTTCTGATTGATGAAAATGGTATGATCCGTCGGGTCATTCGCCGCCCCAGAGTTGACCAGCACGCTGACGAGGTGTTGAAAGAATTTGGCCTGGCGTAGGAGCTTATATCCCGCGACCCAAAAGATCCATGAAGGGAGCACATCCGCTCCTTTGTAACGTAACTTACGAGGATCTTGCGCAACGGCTTGATCGTTTCGACACCGATTCAGACCGGAGCCCTTGAAAACCATGCGGCACGATTACGAAGCGGTTATTGGTCTGGAAGTGCACTGCCAGCTCCTGACGGCCTCCAAGGCATTTAGCCCGGAGTCTACCCAGTTCGGCGATCCCCCCAACACCAACGTCGATCCCATTAGCCTGGGCCATCCGGGCACGTTGCCTGTGCTAAATCAGCAGGTCGTTGAATACACCATTCGCATGGGGCTGGCGACGCACTGCAAGATTGCCGAGCGCTCTATCTTCGCCCGCAAGCACTATTTCTATCCAGACCTGCCCAAGGGCTATCAGATCTCGCAGTACGAGACTCCCATCTGCTACGATGGATGGATAGAAATTGAACTGGAGCCCGAAGGAGATGGGCAGGAGCCTGTGCGCAAACGCATCGGCATTATTCGCATTCACATGGAGGAGGACGCGGGCAAGTCGTTGCACGATCAGGATCCCTACCACACCCTGCTGGACTTCAACCGCTGTGGCGTGCCGCTCATTGAGATTGTGTCGGCGCCCGATATTCGCTCGCCGCGTGAAGCCGCGCTTTACATGCAAAAGATTCGTCAGATCGTGCGCTACCTCGGCATCTCTGATGGCAACATGGAGGAGGGGTCTCTGCGCTGCGATGCGAACGTGTCGGTGCGTCGCCGCGGGGAAGCTCGGCTGGGAACCAAGACGGAAATCAAAAACCTGAACTCATTCCGCAACGTCGAGCGGGCGCTTGAATACGAAATCCGGCGCCAGATCGCCATTCTGGAGCAGGGAGGCGAAGTGGTGCAGGAAACGCGCCTCTGGGATGCCGTGCGACAGGAAACGCGGCCCATGCGCTCCAAAGAAGAAGCGCACGACTACCGCTATTTTCCGGATCCTGACCTGGTACCCGTCGTGGTGACGGCCGACATGCTGGAGCGCATTCGGAGCCAGATGCCGGAAATGCCCGAGGTGCGCCGGCGGCGTTTCATAGAGGAGCTGGGATTGCCGGCCTACGACGCAGGGGTGCTGACCGAAGAGCGCGGTGTAGCCGATTACTATGAGGCCACGCTGCAAGCTCTGGCGCGTCTGATGCCAGACGGGGATCGGAAAGTGCAGGCTAAGGCTGTCTCCAACTTTGTGATGACCGAAGTGCTCCGGGTGCTTAATGAGCGCTCCATTGACATGCAGGCATTTCCTATTGAGCCGGAACGTCTGGCCAAACTGGTACGCCTTCGCCTGGAGGATCGGGTTAGCTCAACCGGCGCCCAGGAAATCTTTAATGCGATGCTAACAGACCAGCGTTCCCCCGAAGCTATTGCGGAAGCCCACAACCTGCTGCAGGTATCTGACGAAAATGCGCTGATTCCGGTGGTAGAGGCCGTGCTGGCCGAACATCCGGACAAAGTGCAGACCTATCTAAATGGTAAAACCGGGCTGCTGGGCTTTTTTATCGGGCAGGTCATGCGTCGCTTTGAAGGAGCCCCGGACCCCAAGCTGGTGCGGCGGTTGCTGGAGGAACGGTTAGAAGCGGCGCGCGCAGCCGGACAGGAGACGAAGTAAGCAGGACCACGCAATGAAGTACCGCCTAGCCTTCCTGACAGCCTTTGGCCTGGCGCTGCTGGTGGGTTGTCGCACGCGCACGCCAGAACCGGCTGTGCAGAGCGTACTCCAGGGACGGCTAACGGTGCGGCCCGAGATAGATTCCATCCCGGACTATCGCGACTTCGAGGTACTGGTCTATCGACAGGTGGCCGGCGCGCCTGACACCTTGGGGCTGGCCATTACGGACAGCACAGGCTATTTCACGATGACCATCCGGGCGCCGGCGGCCGGACTCTACCCCCTGCGCATCAGTCGGCGCGGCGTAGCGCTGGCCAGTACGGTGCTGGTGGTAGCCGATGGTGATTCCGCTACGCTCCGCGCCACGTTTCCTCTGGAAGGGCGGCGTCTGCTGGTGCGCTCGCGCGAAAACGCTGCCTGGCTCGCCTATCAAAATGCCATTACGCAACACAACCAGGATCTGCTGCGTCAGTTGCAAACGGCCCCTGACTCGGCGGCGCTGGCGCGTATCGTTGAACGCACCCTTGTACTTCTGCAGAGCGTAGAGCAGACCTATCCCAACACGCTGGGGGCGCAGTGGGCCGCCGCCGAGGCTGTTCGACTGCTGACGGGCTGGAACGACTCGCTGGCGCTGGCTCGCTTCGACCGCCTGTCACCGGACAATCCGCGCTACCTGGAAGCGGTGCGAGCTGTCCGGCAGGCTATAGCCCGTTGGAAGGGCCAGCAGGCTGCGGCTGACTGGCTGCGGGCAGTCCGGCAGCGCTTGCAAGATCCGGCGCTGCAGGTAGCCGTGCAGGCCGAGTTGATCCAGGCCTACATGGATAGCTTGCAGGACGAAGCAGCCCGGGCAGCGCTTGATGAGCTGGCACGTATGACCACCGATAGCACCTGGCTGCGCTGGGCCAAGCGCATGCGCTACGAACTCGACCATCTGCGGCCCGGCATGGAAGCGCCCTTTTTCGTGGTTACGACCACAGCAGGGCGCACCCTCACGCTGGATGACCTGCGAGGTAGCTATGTCCTGCTGGAATTTTTCTGGCCGGAGGATCCAACCTATCTGAACGAGCTGGCGTATCGCAACGCCCTGGCAGAAACCTATCGCACATTACCGCTGAACGTGCTGGCACTCTCGGTGCAGCCTGATACGACGGTTAACGAAGCCTTCTTCGAACGTTTTGTGCAGGCTGGCCAGGCGGTCATTTTACCAGGTGGGTTGCAAAACCCGCTTGCCGTGCGCTACAACGTCAGCGCGCTTCCGGTGCGCTGGCTGATTGATCCAGATGGACGGATTCTGGGACGTTTCGAGGGGGCCGGCGCGCTGGCGCGCTTGCAGCAGATGCTGGTTCGCCTGGCAGCCAGAGCACGCGAATCTTCTCCTTCCTGAAAAACTCCACAGAAGACGATGCTGGTAGCTGGCAACTGGAAGATGCACACCAACCGGGAGGAAGCGATTCAACTGGCGCAAGCAGTTGTCGCGGAAGTAGGGGATCCCGGTCCGGTACAGGTAGCTGTGTGCCCGCCATTTGTGAATTTAGAAGTGGTCCGACAGATCGTTGAACATACGCCAATCCATCTGGGCGCGCAGCATATGCATGAGGAGGTTGCAGGCGCCTATACCGGCGAAGTGTCGGCGCCAATGCTTAAGGCCGTGGGCTGTCGCTACGTGATTCTGGGACATTCAGAGCGGCGGCAGTATTTCGGCGAGACGGATGCAGCGGTAAACCGCAAAATCAAACGAGCGCTCCAGTACGGCTTGATCCCTATCGTCTGTGTGGGAGAAACGCTCGAAGAACGACAGGCCGGAAAAGCGGCGACGGTTGTGGAGCGTCAGGTAAGCGCAGCACTTGATGGGGTAGCGCTCCCTTCAGCAGAGGCCCTGGTGATCGCTTACGAGCCCGTCTGGGCGATCGGGACGGGCCACACTGCTACGCCCGCGCAGGCGCAGGAGATGCACGCCCTGATTCGGCATCTGCTGGTGAAGCAGTACGGTGAGGAGGTAGGCCGCGCATTGCATATTCTGTATGGCGGGAGCGTCAAGCCGAGCAATGCAGCCGATCTGTTCGCGCAGCCGGATGTCGATGGAGGCCTCATCGGAGGGGCCAGCCTGAAGGCAGCTGATTTCGCCGCCATTGTGCAGGCTGCCTGTCGAAAAGGTTAGGCAGCCGCACGTTCGAGTCGATCCATGAGCGCCAGTCCCAGTCCGGTGCGGGGAACGCGTTGCGCATAGATGTGCGTGCAGCCCTGCGCGTCGCAGCGTCGGAAAAAGTCAAACAGCTCGTACGCATAGGTAGGGACATCTGGACAGATGCAGCAGGCCCCGAAAGCTTCGGGGTGGGCAGGGGGGCTCAGGCCAATGTAGGCATGGCGGGGATCAGGCAATGCTTCGTCTGGATGATCAACCAGCACCACGCGAGCCTGGGGGGCATAGTGGCGATAGCGCGTGCCCGGGCTGCGTGCTTTAAGAGACTCATTGCGGGCTACCAGGCGCGTTTCTGGCACAACGTCACGGAGCGCTTCCAGGGATACCGCGCCGGCGCGGAGTACGACCGGTTCTGGGCCAGTGCAGTCCACGACAGTCGATTCGAGGCCCATATCACTGCGGTCGCCTTGAAGAATGCAGGCAATGCGGCCGTTCAAATCGGCATAGACTGCTTCCCATCGGGTTGGACTGGGGCGTCCGGATCGGTTCGCAGAAGGAGCCGCCACCGGCGTGCCGCAGGCCTCCAGAAAAGCCCGGGCGACCGGATGCCGGGGCATGCGGACCCCCACGGTAGGCAGACCTGCCGTTACCTCATCAGGCACCGCTGGATGACGGGGGAGAACAAGCGTTAACGGTCCGGGGAAAAAGCGCTCCATAAACCGTTGGGCTGTTTCGGGCACGTCAATGACCAGCCGGTCGAGCTGGTGTATATGCGCAATGTGTACGATAAGCGGATTGTCGCGCGGTCGCTCTTTGGCCGCGAAGATTTTGCGGACAGCGGTCGGATTAAAAGCGTCGGCTCCCAGTCCATAAACCGTCTCGGTGGGAAAAGCTACCAGTTCCCCCTGCCGAATCCATGCGGCTGCCTGACGGACATCTTGCGTAAGCACGGTATTGTGGAAAGACATACGCGTCAATCGTCGGGGTTGGCTTGCGCCAAAAGCAGATAGCAGGAAAATTTGTGATCGTTTCTTTATGACATACGTATGGTCCGGATACGATCCCGGTTAGCGGGGCAGATCCGTAGCCCATGAGGCTTGCCGGGTTACCTGCAGGCCTGGCTACGCGTTTACAGGTAGGATGGCCCAGTGCCCACTCCCACCGGTCTGACAGGCCCGATTCAGGTAGCCTCCCAGGCGGTTGGGAAGGACCGTTGTGGCACGGGCGCTGAAGCGCAGCATCCTTCGTAAAGGTTCCCGAACGGCTGCGCGAGATGCTGCGGTCCTGTGAGCTGGCGGCTGCTCTCCACGCTGAGATTCAAGTGCAGGCCGCGCAGCAACGGCAACCGACGTTTGAAAAGGCGACATGCCTTTTTACAAAAGAAGTCAGGCTGTGGAAATCCTGCATTGCGTTTGACCTGTGCTACGGATCGACTGGGAGCAGCGGCTGATTTTGGACGGGCCGCCAGGATCTCGGGGAAGGTGCGTCGTATTAAGGAGGAAGCCGGCATGCAGCATTAACGTGCACAGAGACCGCTTACCGATGGGTAACTTGCCCACCGAGATAACACCCTGGCGTCTGGCTCGGCCGTTAGGACCAGAAGGATTGTTGACAGGTCAGGGGACAGGCGCCTTCGCCTGCAGCCTTGGCGCCTGGCGTGTGTGGGCATCGTGCCAGCTCCCAATGGCAACGCCTGAAGTGGGTAGGAGACGTGGCCGGACTGCTACATGCTTTCCAGCAGATGAACTGGGGATGTGGGGGGACACGGGCTCATCGCTGGCCATGCATGCAGACGGGTGGAAAGGACCGGGCATTCCGCTTGCATCTGCAATGCTGCGCCCGGTAGCACGAAACCGGGCGGTAAATAGACCAGGGCGCCTGGAAAGAGGGGGACCGACCGGTCGTTCGGCAAGCTTTCCGGCATCGCGTTGCGTTTCACAGGCAGCGCCGAAAGCATCCGGTTGCGCATCTGGGCTACCTGCTGTTTACTCCGTTTTTTACACAACGCGTTTGCTGCGAAGCATTCAAGCCTGAGCAAAGTATGCTGACCCATTGGTGCAAATTGCAGGATCAGGGACGTGTTCGCCAGGCACCCGCCACGCCTGACATGGTGCAGCCACCTTCGCTTCGACGGCTGCTTCGACTGAGCTGGCGGCATCGCGTCTGGCGCAGATGGCAACGGGGAGATCTGAAATGGCTCTGGCAGATCTTTCGACTGATCGTCCGGGTCGAGTGGAATCAGCGGCGACTGCCGTTGCCGGCTCTGCTGGAGCGGTTTGAACCGAAACCGGGTGACGCGCCGCTTCAGGAAAAGGAACTCAAGCGCGCGGAGCGGCTCACGCTGGCCGTTTTGCGACGACTCTATGGACGCGACTTTTGCATGAAGCAGGCGCTGCTACTGTACCACTTCTATCGAAGGGCCGGGGTACCGGTTTGCATTCGCTTTGGCGTTGCCCGGGAAAATGGCCAGTTACGGGGACATGCCTGGGTGGAATGGAACAATCAGCCTATAGCCGAAGCAGTTAATCCAAGACAGCAATTTGCCATTACCTATACGCATCCATCTGGTAAATGAACCCGTCGGTGCACTTCATCCGATCCCAGGAAGGGACAGCAATAAGCCTGTTGCTGGAAACTGATGCGTTTGTGCAAAGGGCCTGGAGCGGTCCAGAATCGCGAGATGGCTTGCAACCCGGTGTGTGGAGGGCGTTTCAGGTATGCGCCGGGTGAAGCGCGCATCTGATTTTAAAATGAAGCGCGGTGAAAACGTCCAGGTTCGAAAGGGCGTGTAGTAATTGCCTGGTCAGATTACCGTCAGCCTCAGGTAACCATGGCGTGTGATGGGGGGCGGGACTGGTTGTGTTGCGCTGTTGGGATGCGGCACTTCGCTGGCAGGCTTTCACAAGATAGGCGCGCTAAGAGTCTGGATGATGCAGGAACCGGATTGGACGCGAGTCCGGTATGAGCAATGCCAGCGGAACGGCATTTGCTGCACGCAGGATGGCGGTTGGCTTGGCAGGTGTCGACCTATCCTGTAGGTGAGGGTGAGGCACCCTGCTTAGTCAGTTCTGCGGTTCGGATCAGTTGTTTGGCCGTAACCACGCGCTTGAATTAGCAGGAATCGGTTCACCAGAACGGACCGTAAAAATGGCACGCTACGAGCCAGATCCACGCGTGAACTTTACGCGGTTCGATGAAGGCGAAGGGGTGCTACTGCACCTGGAAACGAAGTCGTACTACACACTTAACGCCACCGGTGTTTTTATCTGGGAGCAATTAGATCAGGGGCGACAGACCATTGACGAGTTGGTAGAAGCGTTGCTGGCCCATTACGAGGTAACGCGGGAAGAAGCAGAGCGGCAGGTTCGGGCATTTCTGGACGCATTGCAACAGGAAGGCCTGGTGCACTGCCGGGAGTGAGCAGAGGGAACGAAACGCACGGGAAAACGTGTTAGAGCACATCGCTTTTATTGTGCCCAGGAGCGTGTTATTGCGCTTTGTAAAGAAGCGTTTTTGTTGTAAATTTTAGCTAAATCCCGGGGTGCCCGGGGTGTGTGTACCGTTATTGTAACTTCCCAGCAGCCTTCCCGTACCGCCACACGCACATAGCAGGACGGCTCCCGGCACGCGCCTGCGGGCACACCGTGCAGGTAGTTCGGTGCACTTCAGCCCGCTGGTGGGTGTCATGAAAGGGCAGGTACTGGTCTTAAACCAGGATTACAGCGCGCTGACCGTTTGCAGTGTAGAGCGTGCTGTTATACTGGTACTGATGCGTAAGGCCGAGGTAGTAGCGGCACGGCCGGGTCGGTTTGTGCGCTCTCCTAGCCTTCAGCTACCCTGGCCGAGTGTCGTGCGTCTTAAATGGTACGTGCGGGTGCCTTATAAGCACATCATGCTGAACCGAAAGAATATTCTGCGCCGGGATCGCTATCGTTGCCAGTACTGTGGCAGTCGAGAGAACCTGACGGTTGACCACATCATTCCGCGCTCGCGGGGCGGACGCGACACGTGGGAGAACCTGGTAACCGCCTGCACCCGATGCAATAACCGTAAGGGGAATCGCACGCCCGAAGAGGCAGGCATGAAGCTGCGGGGCCGGCCGTTTCGGCCCAGCCATATCATGTTTATACGGGAATTTGTGGGTACCATTGACGAAGCCTGGAAGCCGTATCTGTTCATGGCTTGATGGCAGGCCTTCGAAGAATCCGTAAGCCCTAAAACCAGCGGGCGATTGGGACGTTTGGGGAAGCACACCCGGTCATGCAAACAAAACCGAACGGTCTTGAAGAGAACGTCGCTTTCCCTGTGGATTGCCCGGCTGCTCTGGCTAGCTCCGGGGCTGCTGTTTGCACTGGCACTATATCTGGGCTGGGCGGCTTACTGGTTGCACCGCACCTGGCAGGAAGGCATTCCAGCCGTTGCTGAGATTACGGCATTGGAGATCTCGCAGCGGGTGGACGTTACCTACGACTACGTAGATCTTCGTATTCGGCTGCCGGATGGACAGGTGCTGGAGCGAAAGCAGTTGAGCCTGCCGCATACACTGGCTCCCCTGCTGCGCGGGCGTGATTCGGTAGCGGTGCGGGTTCGGCCGGAGAGTCCGCAGGAGGTCGTTATTGTAGAGCTGGTCCGGGCGCAGTGGCGTATGGCCCTAATTCAGGCGGGCATGAGTCTGGTAGGGGGCGTGTTGTTGGCTATTGGAGTGGCGTGGTGGAACCGGTTGCTTCGGCGGCAGGGCGATCCGGCATTTCGGGCGCCGGAAGCTTAAACTCGCACCACGAAAACCATGGAACTGACACCCTGGCTTGAACGGGTCGTTGCGGCCATCCGAGAATGGGAGGCCTCGTGGGGACCGTTTGAGGCGCATCCAGCGGGTCAGGTAGCACCGCATGCTCTGGAAGTAGCCCTGAACCGTTACCTGGAACGCCTGCGGGGTAATTATCCCTTCTTCCACCCACGCTATGCCGGGCAAATGCTTAAACCGCCTCACCCGGTGGCAGTGATTGGCTACCTGGCCGCTCAGCTAATCAATCCCAATAATCATGCGCTGGATGGCGGGCCGCCTACAGGTGAAATGGAAAAGGAGGTGGTGCGGACGCTGGCGGCTATGCTGCGTCTGCCGGAGACTACGCTCGGGCATCTGACCGGTGGAGGCACCATGGCCAACCTGGAAGCCCTGTGGGTGGCGCGTTGCCTGCATCCCGATCGTGGGGTGGCGTTCTCGCGGGAGGCCCACTACACGCACAGCCGGATGAGCAGCGTTCTGCAGTTGGAGGCTGTTGAGGTGCCCACGGATCCAGAAGGGCGCCTGGAGGTGCAGGCCCTGGAGGAAGCGCTTCGCACAGGACGTATCGGAACCGTCGTGGTGACGGCGGGCACAACCGGACGCGGCGTAGTCGATCCGATTGCCGATGTGCTTCCTCTCTGCCGACAGTACGGTTGCCGGGTGCATGTAGACGCTGCGTATGGAGGCTTCTTTACGTTGCTGGCGCATGCTGAAGCGCCGGAACTGGCTCCAGAAACCCGACGCCATCTAAAAGCGATTGCGCACTGCGACTCCGTGGCCATAGATCCCCACAAACATGGCTTGCAACCGTACGGGTGTGGGGCTATTCTCTTCCGAGATCCGTCGGTAGGCCGCTTTTATCAACACGACTCTCCCTACACGTATTTCACGTCCGACGCATTGCATCTGGGTGAAATCAGTTTGGAGTGTTCTCGGGCTGGTGCTGCCGCGGGAGCGCTCTGGCTCACGCTTCAGGTGCTGCCTCTTGAGGCGGATCGAGGGCTGGGACCTGTTCTTACAGCCTGTCTGCGGGCAGCGCGACAATGGGCGCAGCTCATGCGCGACTCTGAGATGTTGCGACCCGTGCAGCCACCTGAGCTGGATATCCTGACGTTCTATCCGGTGCCCGAGTCGCCAAAAGCTTCAGCCGTAGATGCCGCCAGCCAGCGCCTGTTTCAGGAGGCGATGGAAGACCCTGAGGATCCCGTGTTTCTCAGCGTGTTACGCCTGCGCACGGACGTGCTACGCTGCCAATGGCCGGCGCTGCAACCGGACCGTCCGGAAGTACGGGTGCTTCGAAGCGTACTGATGAAGCCTGAGCACGAAACGTACGTCTCTCGTTTGCATGAGCGGTTGCTACGGCTGGCGCGTCGCATCCAAATGCCTGCCTGACCATGAGCGCTCTGGTGGATCGCCTGGTAGGACGTAACCCTGTGCGGGAAGCCCTGGAACAGAATGATACGCGGGTAGAGAAGGTCTTCGTTCAGGAGGGCGCAGGGGGATCGGCAATTGAAGCCATTCGTCGGGCAGCCCGGGCACAGGGGATTCCGGTCCAGATAGTTCCTAAAGCGCGCTTAGATCGCCTTGCCTCGGGCGCAACCCACCAGGGCGTTGTGGCTTTTGTGGCGCCGGTAGCTTACCGGACGTTGGAGGATCTATTGCGCGAAGTGGCCCCTTCTCCTGCTGCTGTGCAGGAGCGACAGCCGCTTTTAGTGGCGCTGGATCAGATTGAAGATCCGCACAACTATGGAGCGATCCTGCGGACAGCGGTGGCCGCTGGCGTAGCCGGCGTGCTGGTGCCTCGCCACCACATGGCTCCGCTCAACACAGTGGCCTTGAAGGCCAGCGCCGGAGCTGCACTGCGCGTGCCCATTGCCCGCGTCACCAATCTGGCGCGGGCCCTGGAGACGCTCAAAACGCACGGATTCTGGGTGGCCGGTGCCAGTCCGACCGGCAGCGTGTCGGTATGGGAAATGGACTGGCACCGGCCACTTGTACTTGTGCTGGGCAACGAAGGACGTGGATTGCGTCCGCGCGTTGTGCAGGCGTGCGATTTGCTTGTTTCGATACCGCTACGCGGCCCCGTGGCGTCACTCAACGTTTCGGTGGCTGCCGGCATTCTTTTGTTTGCAGCCACCCGTTCCCGTCAGTGACGCGAGCCGTTGCTCCGATAGACGATCTTCCGAATCGTATCGAATTGCAACTGGGGATACTCTTCCTGGATGCGCTCGATGGCGTCGTAAGCAGGTACGTTTTGAGCCCGCAGTTGACGGAATCGTTTGCGAATTTGATAGTTGCGGACGCTTTTTGCGTCCAACAGGTTGTGCTCGACCAGCACCTGATACACCTCGTCGCTGATCAGATCAGAGAGCGGATTGTGTTGCTTCACCAGGGCTTCCATAGGTCCGGCTGCTGAATGGTTACAAAAGAACCCGGGCACGTATGGCTGTGCAACCGTAAAAAGTGTACATGAAGGAAGCTGGTTTTGCAGAAGCAACTGGCTGAATGGTTGATTTTCCTGAACAAGTGGAAAAGAAGCGTCCCTGAGCTGTTGTTCAGGGAGACGCGGCAGGGGGACGCAGCGAGCCTGGAAGCGCTTCTAAATCAGGATCATCCGGAGAATGCCAGTGCCCGCCTTGCAGCATCAGGCAGACAAAGCCGGTCGCAGTGTAAAGCACCATCTGGGCCGCATGGGTGAGCACTGCGTAGGTAGCTGCTGCCTCCTGAGGGACTGCAAAAAGGCGCGTCATGACCAGTACCGTGATGTAGTGATAGGACCCTAATCCGCCAGGGGCGGGAAGGGCTACGCCGACAGCGCCCAGAACCAGCAAAATCCAGGCTTCCGTCCACCCCAGACCATAGGCAGTCTCCAGGTGCAACATAACCAGCGGCAAGTAGGCCATCCCCCAGTAGCAGATCCACATGAGCAACGTGCTGCTGAAGAGAGCGACCGGATGGTGCGTTCGATGTATGGTGAAAAGTCCATGCTTGAATGCTTGAAGCGGTGAACGCAGAGGGCGGGCAAGACGCTGAAGCAGGCGACTGCGGCGTCCCACGTAAACGACCGCTCCAGCTAGCAACAAGACAAGCAATACGCTCAGTCCAATTCCCTGCAGCCAGTCCCCCTGCAGCAAGGGTACTACCAGTAGCTGGTGAAGCTCAATCCACCGATCCAGCAACAGCGCCAGCACGCTAAGCAGCGCAAGAGCCAGCACAAGCAAGTCCAGCAGACGCTCTGCTACGACGGTTCCCAAGACGCTGCTCAAACGAAGTCCACTGGTACGGCTTAAGCTGGCTGCGCGGGCCAGTTCGCCCAGGCGTGGCGCGGCGTAGTTGACCATGTAGCCGATCATAAGCGCCTGGAAGGCGCGGCCTACCGTGAGTCGTTGCCGTCGAGGAGAGTCTGGAAGGACGTCCAGGAGCAGTCGCCAGCGCCAGGCGCGAAGAATATGGCTCAGCAGCGTCAGCACAACAAGGGGAGCCAGCCATCGATAATCAGCGCGCTGCAGATCTTGCCAGACCTCCCGTAGTTCGACGCCGCGCAGCGCCAGGTACAGCAAGGCAAGGCCCAGGGCTAGGCTGCCCAGGCGAAACAACAGCGTCCGAAGCGTTCTGGATCGGGCCATGAATTACTGACGTAAGTCCACCACTTCGACACCTTCCGGCAGGCGAAACGTGAACATGTCCGTTGAAAGGGAAGGATTCAACACCAGATCGGACAGCACAAACGTCATGTGCGTATCGTTCACGTCGCGTACGTCCACACGCGTGACCAGAAAGTCGCGGTCGCGTATCCAGAGCACCACTTCTTGAAACAGAGCATCGGGCTGTCGGGGACGCAGACGCAGTCGATGATAGGTTTCCCCTGCCTGGCGTATGGTCTCTCCGGCGCTTACTTCGTAGCGGTCAGGGTAAGTGAGCAAAAATTCGTTGAGGGAAAAGCCGGTTTCGTCAGGTATATAGTCGTTGATTAAGACCTGGCGCGTGTCATGCAGGTAGACCCAGGTGGTGCGACCGTCCGTAACCACCGTCTGATAAGGGGTTTCAACGCGGTACCGGTTGCCCTGCAACCATAACATGCCGCGAAGCGTGTCGGGAGCGTCGGCATAGGGCGTCTGCATAATCTGCACAAACGAGGCCTGAAGCGTCTCAACCTGCTGATACCGCGCGCGTAGCTGCTCCATGAGCTGCCGGGCAGCATCTTGCGCCAGAACCGCGGTTGTCTGAAGGCAACTCCAGATTCCGAGCACTCCAAGTATGTTAGCCTTGCAGCGGAAAATGGTAGAGCATTTCATAGCGAGCTCCATCGGGATGTAAATGGCTCTGGTACAGATGGAAAGCCTGAACGGAAAACGGCGGCAGTGAAAAATCACGGTGTTGCTGCAAAAAGGCGCGCACTGCGGTGGCCGGGACCTGCTTCAGGCGAGCCAGCGTGATGTGCGGGCGAAACGGCCGCGCCTCAGGTGCAAAGCCCAGTGCAACCACGCGGCGTTCGATTTCGGCCTGCAGCGCCTGCAGCGCTGGATGTAACTCAACGGCAGCAGCCAGCACACGGGGACGCGCGGGCGAGGGCAGCGCAATCAGTCCGCGAGGCGCCAGCTCAAAAGCAGGGGCTTTAATTGTAGCCAGCGAATGGGTCAGCTCCGGCAGGAGAGAAGCTTCAACGGAACCCAGAAAACGCAGCGTCAGATGAAACTGTTCTGGCGTGACCCAGCGCGCCTTCCAGGAAGGTTCGCGTAGGTCATAGAGTTGATGTTTATGCGCTGCCGGCAAATCCAGTGCAATAAACAATCGCAACATGGAAGGCGGAAAGCTTAAACGTGTTGTTTCCGGTGGGCAGACCGGTGTGGATCGTGCGGCGCTCGACGCTGCGCGGGCGGCCGGGGTTCCCATCGGCGGCTGGTGTCCTAAAGGCCGCTGGGCTGAGGACGGCACGATTCCTGAAAGCTATCCCCTGCAGGAGACACCCTCAGCCGATCCTCTGGTTCGCACGACCTGGAACGTGCGCGACAGTGACGGCACGCTCATTCTGCATTTGGGCGGCCCGCTGCGTGGCGGTACGGCGCAAACGGAAAAGGCAGCGCGGCGCCTGCGCAAACCCTGTCTGGTGCTGGCCCTGGATCGACCGGCCGATGCGCTGGCTCAGGAAATCGCCCAGTGGCTTAAGGCTCAGAACATTCGCGTGCTTAACGTGGCCGGTCCGCGAGAAAGCCAGGCGCCAGGCATTTATCACCGGGCCTATGACGTGCTAACCGCACTGTTTCGCGTGCTGGCAGCGCGTTCGGATGGATGACGACGGTGGCGCCGGGCGTAGAGATCTTCCCCTTGCGCTACCCGGCGGGCTGCCCGTAAAAACAGGAAAATGCTGGCCCCTATACAGACCAACACGAACAGCAGCATGGGAATCCAGAGGGGAGCCGCGGCGCTGCCCTGACGGGCCAGGATATGAGGATAGCGTATGGCCTTGTCGGCCAGCCAGAGCGCAATGCTCAGGCCCAGAAGGCCAAAAAGCAGGGCTGCCCCTCGCAGCAAGCGAACGGTCTGGCGAATTTCAGGTGACCGCATCAACTGGTTCAGTCAGACGTACGGGGATGCCTGCGCGATGCAGGTACACTTTGGCTTCTTGAATCGTGTACAGGCGAAAATGAAAGATCGAAGCGGCCAGCACCGCATCAGCCTGGCCTTCGACGAAAGCCTGACGCAGGTGTTCCAGCGTGCCAGCTCCGCCAGAGGCAATCACCGGAATAGAGACGTGCGTGCTGATGGCGCGCAGCAATTCCAGATCGTAGCCGTCCCGAGTCCCATCCCGATCCATGGAGGTAACCAACAGCTCCCCCGCACCGCGCGCTTCGGCCTCCTGGGCCCATGCCACGGCATCAATACCCGTGGGACGCCGGCCGCCATGGGTGTACACTTCCCAGCGGGGTGGATCGTCCGAAACGCGTCGGGCGTCGATGGCAACTACAATGCATTGGCTTCCAAAGGCCTCCGCACCGGCGGTGATCAGTTCAGGTGAGCGAATAGCGGCAGAGTTAATCGACACCTTGTCAGCTCCGGCCTGGAGCATGGCCCGCATGTCTTCGAGCGTGCGGAGCCCGCCACCCACTGTCAATGGAATGAATACCTGATCGGCCGTGCGGCGCACCACCTCATGCATAATAGCGCGGCCTTCGTGGGTGGCCGTAATGTCCAGAAATACCAGTTCATCGGCACCGGCCTGGTCATAGAAGCGCGCCTGCTCGACCGGATCGCCGGCATCGACCAGATCCACAAAGTTTACCCCTTTGACCACGCGACCGCGGTCAACGTCCAAGCAGGGAATAATGCGGCGGGCCAGCGGCATGGGGAGACTACTTCGCCGTTGGTAATTTGATTTTACGTCTCAAGGGAGCTGTCGAAAAGCGCGTCAGGTCTACGTTTTCCTTATCATGCCAGCACCAGAACTGCTGGCAGGGGAATCGATTTTCGTAGAGGGCTCGTCCAATGATTACCGAATCGACCCGGTACGGCGCCAGTTCCTGCAGCCGCATCAGGTCGCGATAGCCGCCTACGCCACCCGAAGCCGTGATGCGCGCCTTTTTCAGGTGCATGCCCAGCGTGCGGTACATATCGACGTTGGGGCCTTCCAGGGTGCCGTCGCGGCTGATGTCGGTGTAGACGAAGCGCCGCACGCCCCGTTGCTCCATGTCAAGCGCCAGCGCGACAGCATCCACGCCTGTGCCTTCTGTCCAGCCCTGCACCCGCACCTCTCCATCTCGGGCGTCTATACCTACTACTACGCGGCTGCAACCGTAGCGCGCAATCGCTTCAGAGACCAGGTCCGGTTCGCGGACGGCTACGGTGCCCAGCACCACCCGATAGACGCCCTGCTGGAGCAGACTTTCGATGTCTTCTAACGTTCGGATGCCGCCGCCGACCTGGATTGGAATGTCGAGGGTGCGACAGATGGCGCCAATGACTTCCCGGTTATGACCCTGGCCCCTCGCTGCATCCAGGTCTACGACGTGAAGCACCCGGGCGTTCTGCACCCGCCACAGACAGGCCATTTTGACCGGATCGTCAAAGTAGACCGTCTCCCGCTCGTACGCGCCTTGATAGAGCCGCACGCAACGCCCGCCGCGGATGTCGATGGCCGGAATGACCAGGAGCATTGTTTTCGCACGCCGACGGTTCTATAGCTTCTAAAGCCTGTTCAAGCAGATAGATCCAGAAAATTTTTCAGGATTCGCAGCCCACGTTGTTGACTTTTTTCCGGGTGAAACTGCACGCCAAAGACCCGGCCGCGTCCGACAATGGCTGGAAACGACACGCCTCCGTAGCAGGAGGTAGCCAGCACATCGTTAGGGTCGGCGGCTACGGCGTAGTAAGAGTGCACGAAGTAAAAGTACGTCCCTGCCGGAATGCCGTTGAGGAGGGGGGAGGGACGGTGGGGAGTGATGGTATTCCACCCCATGTGGGGAACCTTCAGACGCTGGCCGTCTGAGGTGGCCTCCGGAAAGCGAACAACGCGTCCCGGCAGCAGACCCAATCCTTCGTGCCGGCCGTGCTCCTCGCTTTCCTCGAAAAGTAGTTGCAGGCCGGCGCACACGCCCAGAAGCGGAATGCCCCGGCGGACAGCTTCGCGGATGGGGGCGATCAGCCGGCGGCGATGCAGCTCAGCCATGCAGGCTCCAAAGGCGCCTACGCCAGGCAGCACTAGGCGTCTGGCTCGCTGCAGGGCGTCGGGCTGATCGGTGCGTTGCACCTCAGCGCCCACGGCCTGAAAGGCTTTTTCCAGCGAGCGTAGGTTCCCGATTCCGTAGTCAATGAGCGTAACCATGCCTTTGGTTTAGCCGTGGTCGTTAAGCTGGCTGAGCTCCTGAGAACGGCGGGTCGCGGTAGCGACCGCGTTAATCAACATGGTGCGCAGGCCATGCGCTTCAAGTTCCGCCACGGCTGCAATGGCCGTCCCACCCGGCGTTGTGACCTCGTCGCGTAGGATAGCAGGATGGCGCCCCGTTTCCAGCACAAGTTTGGCGGCGCCGTAGACGGTCTGGGCGGCCAGTCGGAAAGCCACCGGTCGGGGCAGTCCCTGTTTAACGCCGGCATCGGTCAGCGCCTCAATAAACATGAATACATAGGCCGGACCACTTCCCGACAACCCCGTAACGGCATCCATCAGGTATTCGGGCACGACCTCAACGGCGCCGACTGCTTCGAAGATCTGGCGGCACAACGCCAGGTGTTCCGGGCGGGCATGGGTGCCGGCAGCCAGCGCAGTAGCCCCTTCATCGACCAGGGCTGGCGTGTTAGGCATAGCCCGCACCATCGGCAACGGCCTTCCAAACAGCCGTTCCAGCGTAGCCGTTGTTACCCCGGCCAGTACAGAGAGAATCAGCACGTCAGGCTGCACCTGAGCCCGAATCTCATCGACTACTTCCCGGATGTTCTGGGGTTTGACGGCGAGCACCACCAGCGAAGCGTCGCGCACGGCCAGCAGGTTGTTGGTCGTGGTCTGAATGCCTGGAAACTCTTCCTGCAGGGCTTCCAGGGCAGCGGGATTGCGTCGCGTAGCCCGAATTTGCTCAGGGGCCAGTTCGTGGCCGCGCAGCAGTCCGCCTATCAGGGCACGTCCAATGTTGCCGGCGCCAATGATGGCGATGGTCTGATGGGCCAACGGAGGAACCGTACTCATAGGACGCCTTTGGTTGAACGTACGGGACCAAACCGTCTGTCGCGCTGCACGGCTTCGCGCAACGCGCGGGCAACCGCTTTGAAGATGGCTTCAATCTTATGATGCGTGTTCTGACCGTAGAACACCTGAATGTGGAGGTTACACCGCACCTGCTCAGCAAATGCATACCAGAAATGGGAGACCAACTCCGTTGCCAGATCACCGACCGTGGGCCGATCGAAGTCGGCGATAAACACAAAATAAAAGCGGCCGGAAAGGTCCACGACGGCCCGGGCCAACGCGTCATCCATTGGAACATAGGCGTACCCGTAACGGGCGATGTACGCTTTATCTTCCAGCGCTTCTGCAAACGTCTGGCCCAGCGTGATGGCCACGTCTTCAACAGAGTGATGTTCATCTACGTGCAGATCTCCCTGGCAGCGGACGGTCAGGTCAAAGCCACCGTGGTGCGCCCACAACGTTAGCATGTGATCCAGAAAACCAACGCCAGTCTGGCAGTCGGCGCGGCCCGTACCGTCGAGTGTGAGGGAGACTTCAACCTGGGTTTCGCCTGTAAGGCGGCGACGGGAGGCCGTGCGGGGCGTAAAAGCGGGCGTGGAAGCCATCGAACCGAAAGGCTAATTGGGGCGTTTCGCTACGCGCTGCTTGCACGCCTACGCGTGCGCGCTCCGCAAATTTCTTAAAGTTTGAAGCGATACGCTACTGTATATTCCAGAATTCAGCGTTTTTCTTAAAAAACGAAACTTCGTATGGACGACACGCGATTTGACCGCATTCTGGTAACCGCGGCGCTACCGTACGCAAACGGCCCTATCCATATCGGGCATCTGGCAGGGGCCTATCTGCCAGCCGACCTCTACTGCCGCTATCAGCGCCTCAAAGGCCGTGATGTACTGTTCATCTGCGGGTCCGATGAACTGGGCGTGGCGATCCTGATGCGCGCGCTCGAAGAAGGAACTACGCCGCAAGCTATCGTGGATCGCTACCACCCCATGATTCGCGATAGTTTTGAGCGCTTCGGAATGAGCTTTGACTATTACGGGCGGACCACCTCATCGGTGCACTTTGAGACCAGCCAGGACTTTTTCCGACGCCTGGACGAAAAGGGCGTGTTCAAGTTGAAAACAGAAAAGCATCTCTACGATCCTGAAGCCGGGCTCTTCCTGGCCGACCGGTTTGTACGCGGCACCTGCCCCGTCTGCGGCTATGAAGATGCGTATGGCGACCAGTGCGAACGCTGCGGCTCGTCGCTCAGTCCAACCGATCTCATCCAGCCACGCAGCGTGCTTTCCAGCGCAACGCCGGAGCTTCGAGAGACGACGCACTGGTATCTTCCCCTGGGTGATTTTCAACCTAAGCTGGAAGCCTGGATTGCCACGCATCCGGAGTGGAAACCTAACGTGCTGGGCCAGGTGCGGAGCTGGCTCCAGCAGGGATTGCGCGACCGAGCCGTTACGCGGGACATTCCCTGGGGCGTACCGGTGCCAGAGGACGTGGCCCGGCGTCATGGAATTGATGCCGAAGGTAAGGTGCTTTACGTCTGGTTTGACGCTCCTATTGGCTACATTTCGGCCACGCGTGAGTGGGCGCAGCAGCAGGGCGATCCGGAAGCCTGGCGACGCTACTGGCAGGATAAACGCACCCGGCTTATTCATTTCATCGGGAAGGACAACATTGTCTTCCACTGCCTGATGTTTCCGGCCATGCTCATGGCGCATGGCGATTTTGTGCTGCCCGACAACGTCCCCGCTAACGAATTTTTGAACCTGGAGGGCCAGAAACTATCAACCAGTCGCGGCTGGGCAGTCTGGCTCCACGAATACCTGGAGGAATTCCCGCCCGATCTGCTTCGCTACGCACTGGCCACCATGCTGCCCGAGACGCGCGACGCAGATTTTAGCTGGAAGGAATTCCAGCAACGCGTCAATGCGGAGCTGGCCGATATTCTGGGCAATTTTGTCCATCGCACGCTAACCTTTGCGCAGCGGTTTGCGGAAGGCCGGGTGCCCCCGCTGCGCAACCCGAATCCTGCGGATCAGGAGGCCTTGCAGGAACTGGCAACTTTTCCAGAACGCATTGGCTCGGCCTACGAGCAGTTTCGATTCCGGGAAGCCGTACAGGAAACGATGAACCTGGCCCGGCTGGGCAATAAATACTTCAACGACACAGCCCCCTGGCATACGCGTAAGACCGATCCGCAGGCCTGTGCCAATACAATCCATGTCTCGCTTCAGATTTGCGCGGCCCTGAGCATCCTGATGGAGCCGGTGTTGCCGTTTGCTGCAGTGCGGCTGCGCGCCATGCTCCGACTCGACGGGGTGCGGCCCAGCACGCCGGGCGGGAAGGGACAGCTCGGATGGGACGACGCAGCACGTCCGCTGTTGCCGGAAGGCCATGCCATTGGTCAGCCGGAGATCTTATTTACCAAACTCGACGATGCCGTGATCGAACGGCAAATCACCCGGCTCAGGACGCGAGCGCAGCAGGCGGCGGCACAGACCGATGGGCCACCCTACGCGCCGCTCAAGCCGGAGATTCTCTATGACGATTTTGATCGACTGGACCTCCGGGTAGGGGTCGTGCAAAAGGCCGAGCGCGTGCCCAAGTCGAAAAAACTGCTGCGCCTGGAAGTCGATCTGGGCTTTGAGAAACGACAGATTCTGGCCGGTGTGGCCCAGCAAATGGCGCCTGAAGACCTGGAAGGAAGGCGCGTGGTCGTCGTAGCCAACTTGAAGCCTCGCAAGATGATGGGGCTTGAGAGCCAGGGGATGCTGCTTATGGCCGAAGATCGAGAAGGACGGCTGGTGCCGGTTACGGCCGAGAGCGAACCGGGTGCTGTCGTGCGGTAGTCAGGAACGGCACCGTCAGGATTTATTGTGAAGTTATGATTTAAATAAGATAAAATAATATTATATCTTTTATTCGTCATATTCATGCAAATGTTACAATTCCCTTGCCGTGGAGTAGTTGATTTAAAGATCTGGAACGCTTTTTTTGTACGCCAACCTACGGCCAATCAAGCGAATGCTATGCAGGAGACACGGACGTCGGTATCGACGACGCGGGCCGTATTGCAGATGGGGCTGGTCGTGTTGCTGGGAATGCCCGTGGTAGCCTATCTGTGGGAGACGCTCAACCAGTTGCTCTCGTTGCATGTAAATCCCATGCGTTTGTTGATCTCGCTGCCCCTGCTTGCAGTCTTTATCGTCTGGCTACGATGGTTGGCGCGGCAGGCGCAGCGTTGGATGGAAGCAGGCCCTTGAAAGCAACCGTGGACCAACGTTAACCCCAGGAGGCGCTATGGCTGAATTGCAATCCAAGGGACCGGAGTCTGCTCCGCCGGAAGAGCCTGACGTGCGGGGCACTCTGTTTCTGACCATGCTATTTCTGGCAATGGTGGTGGGTTTCTGGGTGATTGTCTACTACCTGTTGCTAAACCGTTAAGGCCATGAAAGTGCATACCTACGAACGGGCTTTCCTGATACTGGGCGGCGTGCTGCTGGTGCTATGTATGGCAGCGCTCGTCTATGCGACGGTGGCGATGGGCATTCACCTGCCCGGACGCGCGGGCGAAATTGAGCCGGGTAAGGTCTTCACCACGCCGCCTTTTGATAACCCCGGTGTTCATCAGACAGGCCCTAACCAGTACGACGTAGTCATCATCGGACAGGCCTGGCGTTTTCATCCTATGGAGATCCGGGTGCCGGTCGGGGCTGAGCTGAATTTCATTGCGACGACCTTCGATGTCATTCACGGCTTTCACATTGAAGGGACGCGCGTCAATATGATGCTCATTCCCGGCCAGATCTCCCGCCTGACCTACCGGTTCCGGAAACCGGGGGAATACCTGATCATCTGCCACGAATACTGTGGCGCCGGGCATCATAACATGTATGGAAAAATCATCGTGGAATAAGCCATGGCAGAGTACATTGCAGCTTCGACGCCGGTCGTAGCCGATCCGACCCCGTTCACGCTGCCGGAAACGCAGCGCCGGCTGCTGCGCTGGACGCTGTACGTGGGCTACGCGGCGCTAACGGCCGGTATTTTTCATGGACTGGCCCAGGCCCTCTCTTACGCAGGCATTGATATTCTGGGATACTTTCCGGCCCTTCGCAGCTACTATCAGGGGCTGACCGCCCATGGCGTGGCCAACGCCATTATTTTCACCTTCTCCTTTGCCAATGCCTTTCTGCCGCTTATGGTAGCGCGCGCGCTTTCGCGCCCTCTGGATGAGCGGCTGCTCTGGGCCAGCTTTGGCACGCTGGTGCTGGGTAATTTGCTGGTGATCTACGCGGTAGTTACCAACAAAGCAAGCGTGCTGTACACGTCTTACGCGCCCCTTCAGGCGCACTGGACGTACTATGTGGGGCTGGTCTTCGTGGTGATCAGTACATGGCTGGCTTTGCTGAGCATGCTGCAGATCTGGCGCGCCTGGAAACGGGAGCATCCCGAAAAGCGCATGCCGCTGCTGGCCCATATCTCGATCGTTTCCTACGTCATGTGGTTTCTGGCATCGCTACCCATTGCGGTTGAATTTCTGTTCTTTCTGATTCCCTGGTCGTTCGGGTGGGTAGAGCGAACCGACCCCTTACTGACGCGCACGCTTTTCTGGTTTACGGGCCATGCTATCGTGTATGCCTGGCTGTTGCCAGCCTACGTGTCATGGTATGCGCTGGTGCCGCGTCAGGCCGGGGGAAAGGTGGTCAGCGATGCGCTCACGCGCCTGGTGTTTATTCTCTTTTTGCTGCTGTCAATTCCAACCGGCTTTCATCATCAGTACACGGACCCGGGCATCCATGAAGGATTAAAGTTTGTCCATGCTATCCTCACCTTTGGCGTCTTCTTCCCGAGCCTGATCACGGCCTTCAGCGTCATGGCGTCGCTGGAAATGGGCGGTCGGGCGCATGGAGGGCGGGGGTTGCTGGGCTGGATTCCCAAGCTGCCCTGGGGGGATCCCTCGCTGTCGGCGCAACTACTGGCCATGATCACGTTCGTCTTTGGGGGCATCACAGGCCTGATCAATGCCTCGTTCACCATGAACCAGGTCATTCATAACACGACCTGGGTGCCCGGACACTTCCACATGACGGTGGGAAGTGCCGTAGCCATGACGTTCATGGGCGTGGCCTACTGGATGGTTCCCTACCTGACTGGCAAGAAACTCTGGGGACGCAAGGTAGCGCTGGCCTCCAACTGGATCTATACGATTGGCCTGTTTATCTTCGCACGCGGCATGATTTCGGCCGGTCTGGAAGGCATGCCGCGCCGAACGTTTCTGGTGCAGGCTCCCTATATGGACCCAGACTGGCTGGTGGGGCGTGTGCTTACAGGGGTGGGCGGTACGCTCATGTTTGTGGGCATCGCGCTGTTCTTTGTGGTGATTCTCATGACGGTCTGGAAAGGAAAGCCAGGCGAGGCGCCCCGAGATATTCCCTGGTCTGAGACGCTTACGGAGCCAGCCCGGAATGGATGGGCGGCCCATATGGACCGGATCGGCTTCTGGGTTATTGTGGCAATTATCCTGATTGTGATCGCCTACGGTCCGTTCTTCCTGAGCTATCTGCCGCCCAACTACGTCTCGCCAGGATTCCGGATTTTCTGAGGAGGTAAAGTGATTGGATCAACAGGACGGGGCAGCCCTCAAGGCTGCCCCGTTTTTTTGTTCCGCATGGCGGAAGAAGGTTGCCAGATCGCTTTTGCGAGGAGGATTGCCGGCAGGCAACGCTAAGGCCGGGTAGCGATGAGTGATTGCTCATGGCGGCGCCAGCGAATGCGATCCCCTTCTAGGACGCCATACGTGTCGGCAAAACCGGCCGGCACTTCTACCACAAAACGCGCTGGAAACTGCGACGAGATCGTTTCGGTCGAGTACGGTCGCGTATATTTGGCGATGGAGACAATCTGCGAGTCCTCATTAACAAAGATGATGTCCAGCGAAAGGGGCGTGTTGGCCATCCAGAAACCCTGCATTTCCTCGCGCTCAAAAATGAAGAGCATGCCGCTACGCTCAGGCAGGTGCGTGCGGCCCATCAGCCCACGCTGACGCGCAGAGTCGGTCTCGGCAATTTCGATCGCAATGGTCACCAGCGTATCGCCATTGCGCACAAAGGCCAATTGTCCGTCTTCTCGGAAGGGGATCGACAGCTCAGTGGGTGGGGGAGGCGCAGGGCGTTGGCAATGGGTAGCCAGAAACAGCAGGAATATCCCCAGAGCCAGGGTGATGGTGGGACGCATGAATCATGCAGGTTGTTGTTGCCAGACAACAACCCAAAAATAAGTTTCTGGCCAGAGGTTTGCACAAAAAGGCAGGTCTCGCCACGCCCGTAGCTTGCCCGGTCGGAGCGCTGCTTAGCGTTTTAAAATAAAAGCCTTCAGGAGCGCACCGTCCCTTTGCAGCTCGCCCTCTTCCGAAAGGATACGAGCTGAGCCAGGAGTCGGGCCAAATGCCAGAGAAAGTTTGCCGTTTGGACTATCGATGTTGATGACAATGGCCTCTACGGTAGGGGATCCTCCTTCATCCAGCGTCTGATCTGCGACCACGCGGAAAAAGAACTCGGTAATGCCAGGGCCTCGGACTACATCGTCATAGGTTGTTTCGGCGCTCAGCGTCCGGAAGCCTGTGTCCCCCAGCTCGACGTCAACGGCGCCGACCGCTTTTACCTTGGTGCCCTGGGCTTCGATGGTCAGTTTTGTGCCTGGGGCTAGCGGATTGCCTAAATGATCGGTCAACGTAAGCAAGTACGACTGATTGAGCGCAGCGACCAGAGGCTGGTTAAGGCAGTTATTCTGATCATTGAGCATGCATAGCTCAACCCGTGGAGGACCGGAAAAGAGGATTGGAATGCTGCGCGTGACAGGCTGTTGGTTGCGGTCGGCCGTAGTAGCCGTGACAATGGCGATGCCATCGGAGGGGAGCGGATTAGCTGAAAAGAGCGTAACGCTTCCCTGGCCCTTTGCGTCGGTCAGGATAGAGCCGGTAATAATGCCATGCGTGGTCGTAAAGTAGACGGCTGTGCCGGGTTTGACAGGATTACCATACTGGTCGCCTACAATGACCGTGATCTTGTTCTCCAGGCCGTAAGCTACCCAGCCTGGAAAATTGTACTGCGTTGGAGCCAGGGTGAAAAAGTTCGAGTCGGGGAGGCCCCCGTGAATGGCCAGGCTAACGGGCTGTGAGCGGATGGTGCGGCCGTTTACGGTCGCTTCGGCTACGATCTGGACGATGCCGGCCCGGGTACCACTGGCCACGTGCACGCGCACGCGCCCACTGTTATCTGTCAGGGCTTCTTCCGGGAACAGGTATTCATCGCCGCCGGGCTGTACGCCGAAGCGGAAGCGCACGCGCACGGCATGGTCAAGCACAACGGGGCGGCCCATGGAATCGGCTACCTGGAAAACCAGTTCTGCTGTTTCCTTTGAGCCACTTTCGCGCACGCCAATGGCCTGGTCCGACTGCGACAGCAGCAAAATGTTGGCTGCTTCGCCAGAAACGGGCTCTTCGGTAGCAGTGCGGGTCAGCCGAAGCACCGGCACCTCAATGGTGCGATCCGGTACGGCCAGCACCGGCAGCGAGGCGCTGGTGTAGCCTGTTTTGGTAGCGCTGAGCGTCAGTTGCATGGTGCTATCGATCGTTACCTCGAAGCGATAGCGTCCCAGCGAATCCGTGTCGGTGATAAGACCTTGCGGTTGCAACTGCACCAGCGCGCCTACAATAGGATCATTGGTTTCTGCGTCAAGCACCTGACCGGTCAGGGTAACCATGCCGGCCGTTTCGTCCGGAGTTGTCTGGTCACACCCGGTCCAGAGCAAGCAGCCAGCCAGCAGGAGGGAAAAAATGCGTTGCATGGGTAGCTTTGTAATTCCGTTTGGGTTGCACGGTGCAAAGACAAGCAGAACGCCTGACGCTTCTTTGCGGGTATCGACGAAGCGCTTTGAGGCTTTAGCATGACAAGCCGCAAAGTCAGTGCCGCTTAGAGAAGACGTGCAATGATAGCGTCGCAGACGTGTCGTCCTTTGCGGCTCAGGCGGAGCGTGCCGTTACGAATCGGTTCGATCAACCCTTCCGCCTCTAGTTCGGCCAGCTCGTCCAGACGCTCGCTGAGCAGATCAACGCCGTAGCGCTCAGCGTAGTGGTCAAGGTCCAGGCCTTCTGCGGTGCGCAGGCGCAATAGCAGGTACTCTTCCGCCAATTGATCGTAGGAAAGGCCTTCCCGAAATTCCAGCGGCAGGTGGTGCTGGGCCAGCAGGGCTTCGTAACGCCGGATGTTGCGGACGTTAGCCCAGCGATAGGCACCGGGTTCGGGCAACTGGCCCCACCAGAACGAATGCGCCGACGGTCCGAAGCCCAGATAGTTGCCATGCCGCCAGTAGGTATGATTGTGGCGCGACTGGTACCCCGGGCGCGCAAAGTTGGAGATCTCGTAATGCACATAACCGCGCGCTTCCAGGTACTCCATCGCAAAATCATAACAGGCCCGGTACGTTTCTTCATCGGCTGGCTGCACCAGGCCTCGTTCTACCTGCTTGTAGAGCACGGTGCGCGGTTCAATGGTCAGACTGTAGGTTGAAATGTGGGGAATGCTGCGATCGGCTGCTTTCTGAAGGTTAGCCATCCAGTATTCAAGCGGCTGATCAGGCAGGCCGAAGATCAGATCAATGTTAAGGTTTTCAAAGCCAGCGCGACGCGCGTTTTCAATAGCTGTTTCGGCCTGGGCCGCTGTGTGCGCCCGATTCATAAAGCGCAGGTCTGCCTCATAGAACGACTGCACGCCGATGGAGAGGCGGTTAATCCCCAGATGGTGCAGGCCCCGTAGATAGTCCAGCGAAGCATCTTCTGGGTTAACTTCAAACGTAACTTCCTGGAGGGCTGACAGGTCGAAAAAGCGAGCAAGCTCGTTCAGCAACTGGGCGACTTCGTCAAGCGACAGGCGGGAAGGGGTACCACCCCCGAAATAAATGGTCTCGATAGGCTCCAGACGGCCGTAGAGCTGCCCGTAATAAGCAATCTCCGTGCAGAGCGACTGTACAAAGGTTGCGTAAAGCCGCTGGCCTGTAACAAAGTAAAAATCGCAGTAAATGCAGCGTTGCTTGCAAAAAGGAATGTGAAGGTAAAGCCCGGCCATTGTCAAAGGGTTGCGTGTGCCCTTACTTGTTGAGAACTTAAACGCGTGGAGCACGCCCCCTATTCCAATCCAGCGCGCTGATGCTTGATTTTGTGCGTCTTCAGCAGCAACTGCAAGGTTTTGCTACCTACCAGCAGCAACAGCGGGATCTGTTGCAGGAAAAGCTGGCGGCTGCACTGGACACCTGGCGTGCGATAGGGGACGTAGGTGAGCTGCTGGAACAGGTGGAACGCGCTCGGCCAAGCTGGTTGGTAGCCCGGCCGCTGGGCGAGCGGCTCCAGACGCGCGTCACCGTACCAGAGCGGCCCGCGCAGGTAACGGTCGTGGCGGCTGACGGCTCTCAGATCTTCCCAGATCGGCATGTGGAGCCTCCGTGTTTTCTGCTGAACGTAGGGCGGGTAGCTTTCCAACTGGGAACGCACGAGCCGGTTCGGCTCGAATCAATCCCCCGATTTTGCTTCCGTCGGGAGGAGTTACAGGAGGTGCTGGACGAACGACTGGCATCGGTGTCCGTAGAAATAGTTTCAGCCCTGCGGGACGAGTTTGAGTTGGAGGAGCTGCTGCAGTTGGCACGGGAAGTCCGGCGCGATGGCCGCCCTCTGGTTGCGCTGCTGGATGGGACGCTCATTCGCTGGATGATTCGCCGGCTCCACCAACGCGAGCTGGAAGAGCGGTTCATTCAGCGCTATGTGTGCCTGCTGGAGCAGTTTCAGAAGGCCCGGATACCTGTTGCTTCCTACATTAGCATGCCCGGTGGAGCGGAAGTGGTCAATCTATTGCGCGTCGCACGAGGGGAATGCACCCCTGATCCGCCGGCTCTGTCACTGGACGGACTGACCGATCGGTTGCTGTTTGCGCACCTGCTTCAGCCCGGTGAACGTTCCGGGCTATTCCTGTCGGGCTCGCACATTCAACAGGCGTATGCCGATCCGCACCGCATCGTCTATACCTATCTGTCGGTACCAGGACCCTACGGGCAGGCTGAAATTGCTCGGGTTGAATTTCCTCGATGGGTGGCCGAACAGCCCGAGTGGGTGGCGTTGATCTGTGCAGTGTTGCTAAAGGAATGCGTGAAGGGCAACGGCTATCCCATGGTGCTGGCAGAAGCACATGAACAGGCTGTGATTCGAGCGCCGGAACGGGAGGCCTTCTACGAACTGATCGGCCGGCAGCTCTGGCGGGGCGGTATAGCCATGGAGCAGTCCCGTAAGCAGACCAGTAAACGCCGACCAGTACTTTGAAGCCAATACAGGACAGCAACGATGCCGATAGGAGAGGTTATCGAGTCAAGCACGCGGCAGTTTGTAGCCGAGGTATACCGGGAACAGGCTCCCCCTGCGCTGGGAAGCTGGGTGCAGGTGAGACAGCCTGATGGGCAGACCGTTTATGGACTGGTCAGCCATGTTGAGATAGGCAGCGTCGAACCCGGACGACGTCCTGTGGCCCTGGGGCGCTCTCCTGACGAACTGCGCCGCGAAATGCCGCACGTACTGGAGTTAATCCGTACGACGTTTCGAGCGCAGGTGCTGGCCTATGAGGAGCCAGGAGGACCGATTCGCCAGACGCTTCCACCGTATCCGGCCAGTATTCACGCGTTTGTCGAAGTCTGTCCGCCCGACATTGTCCAGCGGCTAGGACCACCATACGACTTTCTGCGCACGCTGGTGCAAAACCCCGATCCGGCTGTGCCTGTCGATGATCTGCTGGTGGCCGTGCTGCGGCAAATCTACAATGGCCACAGGGATGCCGAGCGAGAACAGGCACTCATTGCAGCAGGGCGCGTGCTGAGCCGATTGCTACGCGACGACCATGAGCGGCTTCAGGCTATTCTGCGTCGGGTTGTGTGACGCTCAAAAAATCACACCGACGCGTAGAGGCAGCACAACGTCCACGCTGCGTTCGCCGACCACCAGTGCAGGGTTGATTTCATAGAAAACCTGGGTTTCGCGCAAGAGCTGCACCCAGCCAAAGCCAAAGTGCACGGTTGGGCCGCTTTCTCCACGGTACCGATCCGACAGCGGTGCATAGGCGCCAACGCCTCCCAGGATATAGAACGCCTGCCGCTCGCGGGGCGGAAACGTCACAATCGCGGAAAGCTGCGGATCAAACACGTAACTGGCCTCGTCCCGGCCCCGAAAAATAAAGCCGGTAAATCCCAGATCCACAGCCAGCGACAGATCGGCGCTGACCGGAGCAGCGGCGCGGGCCCGCACGCCCAGGCCGAGCCCCTCGGCCGTCGTGAGCAGAGCATTAAAGCCCAGGCCTACGCGGGTCTGGCGCTGGGCGAAGGCTGTTCCGGCCATTAGCAGCAACAGCGCAAAAAGAAGGCACGGGCGGCGTTTCATGGCTTCTGTATGGATTGACGGCACAGCATCATCCGACTGGCCAACAGGCGCGTCGGAAATTTAGAAATTCTGGCGCATAGAAAAAGCATGGGCCTGTAAGGTCTTGTTGAAACCCGCGTAACCTGTTGAATAACGCGTACGTATTTTTGAGATGCGGGATCGACCACTCAAAGATAAGGGGCCATGAATTTCTGGGAATTTGTGTTTTTGATCGCTGTGGCATTCGGGCTGCCGCTGGCTATGATGAACATGTGGCTGAGCTATCGACGGGAAAAACTCAAACTGAAGCAAGGGCCATCGCTGGGGGCACGGGAGCTGCAGCACCTGGTGCGACAGGCCGTTGAAGAAGCGCAGCGCCCCCTGATCGCCCGGATTGAAGCCCTGGAACATCAGCTTAAAGCGCTTCCCGCGGCCCGCAAATCCCCCGCCTCCGAGGAGAATCCCCAGGCTTGAAGCGGTATTTCTTTGATTACGCAGGCGCTTATCGTGGTGGGAATCCTGTCTACCATTGTCTGGTAGTGATCCGGACCCGCTCCGGCATGCGAAGCTCCACTCCGGCCTGAGCCGACAGCTCGAAGCGATAGTGCGGCCGGCCTATCGATTTTTACACCGGCTTTCTCAGCTTCTGCAGAAACCAGGCTGCCCTGCGTAGGAGATTGCGGACGCAGCTACCCGGTTCGTAGGCCAGTGCAGTTCTTTCGCTGTTATTCCGCCTGGGCGAGTGAGTAGCCGAGCCGGCCGTCGAACGTGTACAGATGCTCGGTCTTGATGAACGTCAGGCCCGCTTCGTGAATGCGGCGCAGCAGCTCTAACACCTGTACCGGGGTGACCGTACCGCCCTCGCGGGCAGCCACGAAGCGGCAGCGCCAGTGGTCGGTGCAAAACGTCTCCGGCAGACCGCCGGGATAAACCTTTACGCCCCGATTCGTGATAACGCGCAGGCGGAATGCGTCGCCGGCCAGCGCCTCAAGCTGCTGCCCCAGCACGTTGGGATCGCGCCCGGCTTCGTCCCAGTCGATAAACACATCCACCCCTACCAGTTGTTTGGGCTGGCGGGGAGTGGGACGGATCGCTACAGAGACGCCGGGCTTACGGAAGTGCACAGGCTTCAGATGTTGGGGGTTCTGCCCCAATCGGGCAATGACCGCCTCGGCAAAAGCCTGCGTGCCCACTTTCTGCTTACTTTTGCCCGGACGGTAAATATCGGCCGTGTGGATACCGTCTTCGATGGTGCGCAGCCAGGCATTTTCAATGCGGGCGGCAATGTCAGCCAGCCCCAGATGCACCAGCATCATTACCGCAGCGTTGAGCAGGCCAGAAGGGTTGGCAATGTCCCGGCCGGCAATGTCGGGTGCCGAGCCGTGAATTGCCTCAAACATAGCCGCGTGCGTACCCACATTGGCTGAGCCGCCCAGCCCTACCGAACCGGCCACCTGGGCCGCAATGTCGGACAGAATGTCGCCGTAGAGATTCAGGGTAACAATTACATCCAGCGTCTCCGGACGGGCAGCTACCAGGGCGGCGCCAATGTCAATGATGCGGTGTTCAGCTTCGATGTCCGGATATTCGGCGGCAATCTCGTCGAAGATTTTATGGAACAGGCCGTCGGTCATCTTGAGAATGTTGTCCTTTGACATGCAGGTCACTTTGCGACGGCCGTAGGCGCGGGCATACTCGAAGGCATAGCGAATGATACCTTCACTTCCCGGACGGGTAACCAGCTTAAGGGCCTGTACCACTTCGGTTGTCTGCTGGTGCTCAATAGCAGCGTACAGGTCTTCTTCGTTTTCGCGAACAATGACCAGATCAATGTGAGGGTAAGGCGTTTCAACGTATGGATGCAACGACTTGGTAGGGCGTATGTTGGCAAACAGACCCAGCGCCTTGCGAATCGTTACGTTCAGGCTTTTGTAGCCACCGCCCTGGGGTGTAGTGATCGGCGCCTTGAGGAAGACCCGGTTGCGGCGCAGCACGTCCCATGCCTCATCGGGAATGCCCGAGGTAATGCCCTGGCGATAGACTTTTTCTCCAATTTCAATCACATCATATTCCAGAGGAGCACCGGCCGCTTCAAGCACGGCCAGGGTAGCTCGCATGATTTCTGGTCCAATGCCGTCGCCATAGGCAATGGTGACCCGATGTTTCTCCTGCGGCTGACTCATAGATGGCGTAACTGATTGTTTTCCTGGTTTGAAACAGCTTCCGGAAACTACAACGCGTAGCGGAAAAGGACGTTTGGCTTAACGTGAATTCTGCAGCGAGGGGATGTTAAGAACGGACGGAGTCAGCCGAAAGCGAAGGGGGCGTGCCTTGTTGCAATTCCTGCAGGCGTTGTTGCACTTCGGGTTGGGTCAGTAAGTGGGCCAGGTAGTACGTGCCGCCAAAGGCAAGCACCAGCGAAATCAAAAGAAAAAGGAGCACCAGCAGGCGCGACGCCTGAGGCGTCAGCAACCGTCCCTGACGGCGCCGTTCCCATTCATCAGGAAGGCGATCCAGCAGCCGGCGAAGTCCCTCTTCATAGACGAGCTGGCGGGCCTCTTCCAGGGGAACCCAGCAGCGACGACGTTCGGCCTGTTCGGGCCAGTCGTCTAGCTCTTCCGCCACCGTCATTAGATATACTTCGACCCAGCGCTGGTCACCTGGGCGGCCATGCAGGTAGCGGCCCAGGGGTTCAGGGTGAAGACGTCCACGAACGCCGGCTTCCTCATAGGCTTCCTGGCGAGCCGCCTCAAGCGGCGATTGACGTCGTTTGACGTTGCCTTTCGGTATAACCCACCGGCCTACCGTACGCGAGGTAATCAGCAGGACTTCGATCTGTCCGTTGCGGAACCGGACCGGTAAAACACCTGCCTGTAATTTTTGCTTACCCATGCATTTTCAGGGAGTACCCAGGTTAAGCCCGAAACGAACGCTGCGGCCAGCCGCAGGTTCGAAATAACGTCCCCCGCCGGCGTTTACAACGACGGAGCCAATGTAACGCTGGTCCAGCACGTTATGCATGGAGATGAAAGGTTGGATATGCAGGCCGGAGACGAGCGAGCGTCTTAATCCCAGCGTAACGTCCAGGGTAACATAGCCGTCTATTCGTACGGTGTTAGCATCGTCGGCATAGTAAGGGCCTACGGCGATGCCGGTTGTTTCCAGCCAGAAAAGCCCTTTCTGAAATTGCAGGGTCAGAGCGGCTCGGTGCTCCGGGAGGCCAGGCAGGCGATTGCCCCGAAGGGTGGCCTCCTCAAAGACAAAGCGAGCACCTGTGTAGGCCAGGCGCACGTGCAGGGCCGTGGTTAGCTGCGCCTGGAGCCAGGCCTCGATACCATACTGCCGACTGCGACCAGCATTTCGATAGAAGGTGCGGCCGTTCCCTTCAAGCTGGAAAGGAATGATGCGGCCGCGTACCCACTGGTAGAACAACGTCACCTCAGCATGCAGTCCAGGCTGCTGCTGGCGCCCTCCCAGTTCGATGCCGTAGAGGTACTGGGGCTTCAGCGATGGGTTAAAGCCACCCTGGCCGTCCGGGCGATTGACCAGCTCGGTCGTGGTCGGCGACTCGAAAGCGGTTCCCAGGGTGAGGAAAAGCTGCGTCGTCGGGGAAGCATAATAAATCAGACCCAGGGTGGGCGTCCAGATCTGGAAGGTGCGACGACCGGATTGGTCGCCGTTGGTGAGCAGGTAGTCGGTCAGGGCAAAGTGTAGGTAGCTCAGGCGCAGTCCGGCCAGTGCCTGCAGGTGCGGGGAGAAAGCATACCGTGCCAGCCCAAACAGGGCTGTCTCACGAACGCGCTCACGCTGATCTCGCAACAGGGTTGTGCCCGGGCGGCCGTTTTCGTTGCGGAAGTTCTGGCGGTCGTCTTTCTGGAAGGTGAAGTCAAAGCCCAGCCCCGTGCGCCAGGGGCCGCGCTGATGGGTCCACGTGGTGCGTAGGCCAGCTACCTGACGCCGCAGGCGAATGTAAGCGAAGGGCAGGGGATTATCCAGGTGGCGCGTCAGCACATAGGTAGTGAGCGTGAGCCAACCCAACGGAAGCTGGTGGGCGAAAGTGGTGCCAAGTTGAAGCTGACGGCTTTCTTTGCCGGCACGGGTAGCCACATAGCGGACGCTGGCCTGCTCAGGATTGCGGGCTGCCTCGTCGGCCGTCAGCGCGCCTGGATGCCGTGCGTCTAACCAGGAGCCCGCCAGGGTGATCCGCAACCGACTGACAGGGCTCAGCCGCAGACCGGCTTGCATGCCAAAGCGGCTCAGTCGGGTGCGACTGTGGGCCCGATAACCCTCCTGCTCAAAATGAGAAGCATGAGCAACCAGCGCATGTGAACCAAAGCGTAACGCAGCTTCACCTCCCAGGCGACGCAGGCCATAGCTTCCGCTGAGGAAGCGCAGGCGAAAGCCTGGTTGAAACGGGTCAGGCCAGGTAGAAAGAACCAGGGCACCACTGCTACCATTGCCCCAGAACAGGGCAGCCGGGCCGCGCAGGAGCTCGGCGCGGCGCACAAAGGCAGGATCAACCGGATCGAGCACCGCCTGGCCGTCGGGCATGGTCAGAGGAACTCCGTCGAGCACGACCTGCACGCCGCGCACCCCGAAGGCGGCCTGCCATCCGGCGCTGCGCACCAGTACCCGCTCACCCAGTGCATAATTCTGGCGGTCGTTCAGCCAGAGTCCCGGTAGGTCGCGCAACGTCTCGGTCAGCGTGAGCGCCGGACGAAAGCGCACTTCCAGCGGCTGCCGTGTAAACGTGAGCAGCGGCAGCGCATCGCCCCAGGGAGCCGTAACCCCCCGCGTCGCCTCCACCAGAATGGGGGGAAGCTGAAAGAGGGTAAGGCTGTCTGGCTCAGAGCGAATGCGGGAGGGCGAAGGCTGCTGAGCTTGCACCTGTAGAGCCGGCAGGCTCAGGATGAACAGCAAACAAAACCAGCGCATGGTTACCAGCCGATACGACGGGAGGATTGACGTTTGTCTGAACGTACGGGGGAAGCACTCCAGCCAATCGCTGTGGTGGCAGCCAGCCGTTCAGGCGGCATGGCTGTGGAGGCGGTAGGACGCGTGCGGCGAGGCGGCGGTGCTAGCTCGTCGGTGCCGACCGTTGCCGCAGTATGCCGGGCAGCCAGCAGCGTGCCGGCTTCATAACGGTGTAGCGTGGTGCCAGGATAGTAGAATGCCAGAATGTCACGGTATGAATACCCCTGGCGAGCCATCTCCAGCGCGCCGTACTGGCTAAGCCCTACCCCATGACCAAAACCTTTTCCTTCAAAATGATAGATATTACCCTGCCGACGAACCGTAAAGAATGTGCTGCGGAGGGTATGCCGGCCGAAGTGTGCGTTGACCAGCAATCGGAAGGCGTTTGCGCGGATGGTGAGCGGAGCGCCGCGTTCGCGGAGTAGTTCGATGGTAGCAACTCGGCCATCAGGACTATGGCGTCCGATGCGCAGGTCGATGATGCGCGCGTTGTACTGTTGGGAGAGGACCTCCAGCAGTTGAGTGCGCGGGATAGCAGCCTCCCAGTGCTGGAAAGGTGCGTTGCGGTCATAGGGGTCTGGCTGGCCGCGCAGATAGGGACGAGGAGGACCGTCCCATACGTCTTCATTGTTGGCCGTATGGCCCCCGCTGGCCGCAAAGTATACGGCTTCAATCAAGGTGTTCTGATAGGTGAGCACCTCATTGCGGGTCTGCTGCACCGCTTCTCGGATCAGCGGCGTAACGCGGTCTATGCCTTCATACATCTGATGGGTGGCGTGATCCAGCAGCGTATCGCCCATTTGCAGCCGACGAAGCGTATAGGTGCGAATGGCTACGGCCAGTGCCTTGGTGCTTTCCAGGTCATCGAAGTGATGCTCCCGCGCCAGCACGGCCGCTACGTAGTCTTCGAGAGCGACATAGTTAATGACCTGTAAACCGGAGGGGGTGGGAGCAATGCGAATCCAGCCTGGATAGGTGAAGGGGCCGGCGGTCTGACCAGGCCGTCGAGCAGTTAACTGAAGATGCCCTTCGGCAGAGGGATAAATGCGGATCCACCGGGCAAAGAGGGTTCGGTCGGCCGTGCGCAGGCGGAGCTCGCTGCCGCGGCGGTCAACCAGCAACGTCATGCCAGTGGAAAGGCGCAGTAGCGGCTGCGCATAGTCTGCTGCAAATACCCAGGCGGTGCCTGTTGGGGCAATGGCCAGTACGTCTGGCTGGAACTGCGTGAATAGCTGCACGCGCAGCGTGTCGACAGGCTGGGTCCAGCCCAGCCGGACCGCAAGGGCCGCAAGCACGAGGATGGGGAAAGGGGGCCTCATATCTCAAAGTACAAGCCGTTCCTTTAGCAATTTTGAACGCTCTCGGCTGGCGATTACTTCATGGTCGCCGGTGAGCTTTAGCTTGTAGCGGCCGCTGAACCACGGTATCAGCTCCCGAATATGGCGGAGCTGCACAATGGCTGAGCGGTGAACCCGCATAAAGTCATGCGGGTTCAGCCGCGCTTCCAGTTGGTCGAGCGTGTAGCTGACAACGTGCTGACGTAGTCTCGGGTGGGCACCCGTCTCCTCGTCCAGCACGTACAGGCGCGTAATGCCGTCATGGATTTCGGCAGAAACTAAGTGCGTAACCGGAATAATCAGGATGCGATCCCGGTAGGCGACCGAGAGTTGCTCCAGATAGGGACCTGATGGGGCGGACGAAGCAGCCTGTTGTTGCGATTCCAGCCAGTCGAGCAGTTGCGCCAGACGCTGCTCCTGTTCTTTGCGTAAGGTGGCGGCTTGCATTTGCTCCACGCGAGCAACCGCCTTCATCAGACGCTCCTGGTTTACCGGTTTGAGCAGATAATCAATGGCGTGAGCTTCAAACGCCTTCAACGCATAGTCGTCATAAGCCGTAACGAATACCACGAAAGGGCGATGTTCGGGATCCAGGCGTTCGAGCACCTCGAACCCATCTAGCTCAGGCATCCGAACGTCCAACAACAGCAGGTCAAAGGGCTGGCGTAATTTTTCAAGGGCTTCGATACCGTCGGCTGCTTCTTCAATCGCAGCCACGCGTCCGGCAATTCGGAGCGGTTCTAACAACTTGCGAAGACGGCGTCGGGCCGGTGGTTCGTCGTCGACGATTAAAATGCGCAGCATTGTACTCAGGGATTCAGGTTTGCAGACGAAGCCGGTTCGGTCTGTGGTGTAGGCAGCAGCAAACGCACGCGCGTGCCCTGGCCAGGAGCGCTTTCAAAGCGAAGCAGATCGCGACGTCCGTAGAGTTGTTCCAAACGGGCCATCACATTACGCAATCCCAGACCGAAAAAGGGGAGAGGCCCTTCGGTAGCCTGGCCGTTCTGTTCCCAGAGTGCCGGGATGCCTACCCCGGTATCAGCAACCAGGATTTCAACAAGTCCATTTTCCAAACGTTGCACCTGGATCTGAATCGTTCCGCTTGCGCGAAGTTTCTCCAGGCCGTGTTTGACGGCATTTTCGGCTAAGGTCTGCACCGCAAAGGCAGGGACGGGAAATGATTGGAGCGTAGCAGGCAGGTCTATGGAAACCTGTAACTTGCCGCCAAATCGTGCCCGTTCAATCTCCAGGTAGTGCGAAACGAGCCGAAGCTCCTCTTCTAGCGTGACAAACGAGCGTCCTCCGGTGTTTAGCGTATGCCTGAAAATGGCTGCCAGGTGTTCAACGACCGCCTCGGCTTCTTCCGGTCGCTCATTGATCAGCGCAGCAATGGTGTTGAGCGCATTGAACAGGAAGTGAGGATTGATCTGCGCCCGCAGGGCAACCAGTTGGGCTTCTGCGTTCTGACGAATCAGGGCACGCTCACGTTCAAGTAAGTGCAGGCGTTCAATGGCCAGGGCGAGCTGGCTGCTCAACATACGAAGCAGATCCAGATCTTCGAGGTTATAGAATTCATGGCGATTGCGCTTATCGCCCAGAATAAGCAATCCCAGGGGGCGTTGCTCGCCGGTGATAGGGATAACGAGTGCCACGTTCCGGCTTTCAAGAAGCGCGTGCAGTTCACCGGGAAGCCGATGTTCGTTCAGTTCAGGATTGCAGGCCCAGATAGCACTTTTCTGACGAAAGTGGGGCCAGATCGTCTCCACGATACGTTCTGTCAGGTAAGGAGGCTCCGGATGGTAAGCGGCTGAGATCCAGGGTGTCGATTCCGTGGGCCGGAAAAAGAGGCGAACGGATCGCGCCTGAAACGCAGCGCCGACTACTTCAACTGTTCGCTGCGCCAGTTCTTCCAGGCTGAACATCTGTCGCAGCTGTTCCTGCAGGCGGCTCAGCATTTGACGGGTACGCTGCCGCTCAGTCGAAAAGAAAGCGGGAAGTTCCCGGCGGAGCCAGCGGGCAAAGCGCTCAAAGAGTACCAGGAGCACGACCACGTAAAGGCCAGCTACGACCTGCCATGGGGCATTAATGCGCTGCAGGAGAGGTTCCATGAGCGACATGCCACCGACAAACGCCAGAAAAATGGCGCCCAGAACTGTGCTGTAGACCAGGGTGCGTTCCAGTACCAGATCCACTTTGCCTAGCTTGAGCGTAGCCAATGAAACCAGGCCAATTGGCGCCACCGACAGGAGCTGGACGCTTACAATGAGCCAGCCCACCATGCTGTCGGTGACGAGCCCGAGCAGGGGGACGACATCCAGCACCGAAAGGCCTAGCAGTACTGAAAAGCCTAATGTCAGCCAGCTTCCCGAACGATTCCAGCTTTCTGAGGGGGTGCTGCGGCCTGATCGAAGGAGCAGGGTCAGCCCAGCTGCTAGAGCTACGTAACAGCAAACGTAAAACAGGATCGGGGCAATCAGTGCTTCCACCGAGAAGGGAAGCAGGCTCGGATGAAACGTGGTCAGCACCATGGCCAGGGCCAGAATCAGTGGCGGAAGATAACAGATGCGATGGTAAAGGACAGGGCGGTTCAGCCGCAGATCATGCACGATCTGGCGAAGCAGCAGCGCAGGAAAGCCAATCCAGCCAACCAGACCAGTAAACGTAAGCAACTGAAATACCCGATCCTGCATCCCTCCGGGAAGCGGAGGCCCCAGAAAGGTTATCAGCAGAAGCCGGCCCAAGTTGCTAAAAAACCAGAGCCCTGAAACGCAAATGAGCAGCAGCGAAAAACGGGCGCGACGACTGCGGCGAGCCAGTGGAAACAGCAACAGCAACGCCAGTACGTGCACGAACGACCCCAGCGCAAATCCCCAGAGCGAAAATTGCCAGAGGGTAGGCGAAAGGGGATAAAGAAACGTCGGGTAGCGCGTGAAACGCACCCGAGCTTCCAGGTAATTACCGTCTCGAAACAGGGCATAGGTATGAACGCTGCCGGGGGGCTGTCCGTCAATCGCCTGCTTGAGATCTTCCAGATTGAAAAACTGTTGAAAGTCCAGCAGGTAAAACACATCGCCCGGTCGAATGCCTGCGCGCGCTGCCGGCCCATTCGGAAAAACGTAGCCGGCCACAATGCGCCCTTCATCTGCTACCCAGTGTACCCAATCGAAGCCCCGGGGCGGCGCCTGAGGGACCTGGCCCGTTAGCTGGACCAGCTCCCATCCGTCGTGAACCATGCGGCCAATAGGCCACACCGCCACGATGGCTACCAGGGGTAATAGCAAAAGCCCCAGCCGACGACGGAGAGCGGACACGACGGTCAGCAGTCTGTGGAAAGATTGCGTTCACTACAAATTAAATAAACGCCGGCTGCAAGATTCCGTCCCCGGCCTTGAAGTCCGGATCAACCTCTTAAAAAGGTCCGATCCTGAAGGACGTCTGTGCGTACGTGCGCGCATATGACCTGATGTCACTAATAACTTCAGCCTATGGTCTCGCTGATTGACACGCACGTGCATCTGTATCTGGAGGCTTTTGATGCGGATCGAGATGCAGTTGTAGCGCGCGCTCGGGATGCGGGTGTGGTCGCTATGATCCTGCCGGCGATCGACGTGCCGTCGGTCCATCGTGCGCTGGCGCTCTGCGATCGCTACCCCGGCGTGTACGCAATGGCCGCCCTGCATCCTTCAGAGACGCGGCAGGCTACCGAGGCAGACTTTGAGGCAATCGCCCGCCTGTGCGATGATCCGCGCGTGGTGGCCGTAGGAGAAAGCGGCCTGGACTACTACTGGGATCGTTCGTTTGACGACCGCCAGCAGGCGTTTTTCCGAAGGCACATTCGGCTGGCGATCGAAAAAGATCTACCATTGATTTTGCATAATCGGGAAGCGTCGGAGGATTTGGTGCGCATTCTGCGGGAAGAGCAGGCGGCCAGCGCGCATCCAGAGCGATTGCGGGGAATTTTTCACTGCTTTACAGGGCCGGCCTGGGTAGCTGAGGCCGCGGCTGAATTAGGTTTTCTGCTGGGCATTGGCGGTATCCTGACGTTCAAAAAGAGCAAACTGGCAGAGCTAGTACGCACGCTACCTCTAGAACAGCTTGTCTTAGAGACGGATGCGCCCTTTCTGGCACCGGTGCCGCATCGCGGCCGACGCAACGAACCCGCTTTTGTGCGTCATGTGGCAGAGAAACTGGCGGAAATCAAGGGGGTACCGCTGGAGGAAGTAGCGCGGATTACGACCGAAAATGCCCGTCGGCTTTTTCGACTGCCAGGCCCCGTAGGGTAGCAGGGCCTGTGGACCGCCCGAAAAACAACGCCCCGGCGTTCAGCCGGGGCGTTGCTCTACTTACAGGCGGCAGCCGAACCGCATGGACGCGCTTACTGCTTGTCTTTGTCGTCCTCGTCAATTACCTCATAGTCGGCCTCGCGAACGCCTCCGGAGCTGGACTGCGTGGAGGCGCCGTCGGAAGCCTGGGCACCGGCCGCTTGCTGGGCCTGGTAGAGCTCTTGGCTGGCTTCGTTCCAGGCCTGGTTCAGTTGGGCAATGGCCGAATCCAGCTCGTCAAAGTTGCGCGCTTTGTGCACCTCTTTCAAGCGTTCAAGAGCCGACTCAATTTTTGCCCGCTTTTCGGTTGGCAGCTTGTCGCCATACTCGCGCAGGTTCTTTTCGGTCATGTAGATAAGCGAGTCGGCCTGGTTGAGCTTCTCGACCTGCTCGCGCCGCTTTCGGTCTTCGGCCGCATGCCGACGCGCCTCCTCGCGCATCCGTTCAATCTCCTCAGGGGTCAGGCCACTGGAGGCTTCAATGCGGATTGACTGCTCTTTGCCGGTGGCCTTGTCCCGAGCCGACACATGCAGGATGCCGTTGGCGTCAATGTCAAAGGTTACCTCAATCTGCGGTACGCCCCGCGGAGCCGGGGGGATGCCATCCAGGATGAAGCGTCCGAGGCTCCGGTTGTCGGACGCCATCTCGCGGTTGCCCTGCAGGACATGGATTTCGACCGAAGTCTGGTTGTCCGACGCCGTCGTAAAGATCTCGCTTTTACGGGTTGGAATGGTGGTGTTGGCCGGAATCAGTACGGTCATGACACCACCCAGGGTCTCAATGCCCAGGTTCAGTGGCGTTACGTCCAGCAGGAGCACATCCTCCACTTCGCCCGCGAGGACACCGGCCTGGATGGCCGCGCCAATGGCCACGACCTCATCCGGGTTAACCGACTTGTTGGCCTTTTTGCCAAAGAATTCCTCAACGGTCCGCTGCACCAGCGGAATGCGCGTGGAGCCACCCACCAGGATGACTTCGTCAATGTCTTCCTTTCGAAGCTTAGCATCCTTGAGGGCTTGCTCCATGGGCGGAATAGTGCGCGCCACCAGGTCTTCGATAAGCTGCTCAAACTTGGCGCGCGTAATCTCCATGACCAGATGCTTGGGCCCTTCGGCGGTTGCGGTGATGAAGGGCAAGTTGACCGTTGTCTTCATGGCGCTGGACAGCTCAATCTTGGCCTTCTCGGCCGCCTCTTTGAGCCGCTGCAGCGCCATCGGATCTTTCCGCAGGTCAATACCTTCCTGCTTCTGGAATTCGTCGGCAATGTAGTCGATCAGTCGCTGGTCGAAGTTATCACCGCCCAGGTGCGTGTCGCCACTGGTGGCCTTGACCTCAAAGACGCCATCGCCTAGCTCCAGGATCGAAATGTCGTAGGTACCTCCGCCAAGGTCGTAGACAGCAATTTTGAGCTCCTTTTCTTTCTTGTCCAGCCCATAGGCCAGCGCTGCGGCGGTCGGCTCGTTAAGGATCCGGCGCACCTTCAAGCCAGCAATTTCACCGGCTTCTTTGGTGGCCTTGCGCTGGGCATCGTTGAAATAAGCAGGCACCGTAATTACCGCCTCCGTAACGGGCTCGCCCAGGTACTCCTCGGCCGTCTGCTTCAGCTTCTGCAGAATCATGGCCGAGATCTCCTGAGGCGTGTAGAGACGCTTTTCACCGCCGACTTCAACTTCGACGCGGACCGTATTATTCTCGCCCCGCACGACCTTGTAGGGCACCATCTTGATCTCTTCGGTCACCTCGTCATAAAAGCGCCCCATAAAGCGCTTGATCGAAAAGATGGTATTTTTCGGATTGGTAATCGCCTGCCGCTTGGCCGGGGCGCCGACGAGGCGCTCACCGTCTGACGTAAACGCTACCACCGATGGCGTAACCCGCGAGCCCTCTGGATTAATGATAACCTTAGGCTCGCCGCCTTCCATGACAGCCACAACGGAGTTCGTGGTGCCCAGGTCGATGCCGATGATCTTGCCCATCGTTCACTGCTGATGTTTTAAAGTCCGACAATTTGCACGGCTTGGATGCTGCGAAGGCCGCTGCTCAAGAACAATGCCGACTTGTAAGGTGCGTCAGAATGTCAGCCAGTCATACATAGGCTTTTCGCATCGGCGTACGAACCTGCCGCCTATGCGGACGTTCGTGCAGCGACCTCTGGTGTCAGAGGCAATTTTTGTATTTTAAGCGAAACCGGTATTTCGTTCGATCATGCGACATCTGCCAAATGCGCTGACCATTGCGCGCATTGTGCTGACTCCTGTTTTGTTGGTACTGCTGCTCAGCGGAACCTTTACCGGGCAGCTTGCTGCTCTGGGTCTGTTTGTAGCCGCAGCGATCTCAGATTATCTGGATGGCAAGTTGGCTCGCAGCTTTCGAGCTCGTTCTCGATTGGGCCAATTTCTGGATCCGTTTGCCGATAAAGTCCTGGTGCTGGGTACGTTTGTCTGCCTGGCGATCCTGCTGCCGCACCAGATACCCTGGTGGGCCGTGGGCATTATCGCCGGACGCGATTTGCTGGTGACCGCGCTGCGCACCTGGGCAGAAGCCCGCGGCCAGAGCCTGCGCACGCTCCCGCTGGCCAAAACCAAGACAACCGTCCAGCTCGTCTTTCTGATTGGCATGTTGCTGCTGCTGGTGCTGCGACAGATGCCCGGAACACCGGGCATGTATGCCCTTCAATTGCTGGAAGGGCCCGTACCTCGCCTGTTTTTGCTGGGCCTGGTAGCGCTGACTGTGCTTACGGGCTTCTGGTATGTGCAGGGTATGTGGAGACGAACCATTCTCTACCACCATGACGCCTGAAGACGCATTGTCCCGACAGGTAGCCACAGCACTCCTGACCATTGGGGCCGTGTCTTTTTCGCCAGAGCGACCCTTTACGTGGGCCTCTGGACTGAAAGCGCCCATTTACTGTGACAACCGGTTGCTGATCAGCTATCCCCATCTGCGGCGCACCATTGCAGAAGGCTTCCGCCAGATTATCGAATTCTGGGAGCTGGAGCCAGAGGTAATCGCTGGAACAGCCACGGCGGGCATTCCCCATGCAGCCTGGCTGGCAGATCGGATGGAACTGCCCATGGTTTATGTGCGCGCTAAACCTAAAGCGCATGGCCAGCGCCGCCAGATTGAAGGACGGTTGGAGCCGGGGCAGCGCGTTGTCCTGGTCGAAGACCTGATCTCTACCGGCAGCTCATCGCTGGCTGCCGCGGAGGCATTGCTCGCGGCCGATGCCCGGTTGCAGGCGGTGCTGGCGATTTTTACCTATGGGTTTCCTGAAGCAGAAATGCGCTTCGCACAGGCCGACATTCCCCTGCATACGCTGACCAATCTGTCTGTTTTGCTGGAAGTCGCCTGGGAACATGGATTGCTTGACCGGCAGACCATAGCCGCTCTGGAGGATTGGCAGGCGGATCCATATGGCTGGTCGGAAGCGCACCGCGAATGATGCCATGAAAATCATTCTGCTGACCATAGGCGATGAATTACTTACCGGAACCACGGTCAACACCAATGCGGCCTGGTTGGGAGCTGAATTGACAGCCCACGGCTTTACCGTGGTGCGCGCCGAAACGCTCCGAGATGATCCCCACGCGATCTGCCAGGCGTTGCAGCGGGCCCGGGCAGAAGCAGACGTGGTGATCGTGTGCGGGGGGCTGGGGCCGACGCACGATGACCGAACCCGAGAGGCGCTGGCCGACTGCCTGAACCGGCCATTGCAAATGCACGCGGCGCTGCTGGAGCAGATCAAGGCGTACTTCACGCGCCGCGGACGACACATGCCCGAACGCAATCAGGTGCAGGCCCTGGTTCCTGAGGGGTTTACTCCGATCCCTAACCCGCTCGGCACAGCTCCTGGACTGTGGTTGCAGGATGCTTCCGGCATTGTGGTCGTGTTGCCCGGAGTGCCGCACGAGCTGCAGGGATTGATGCGCGAAGCTGTACTGCCTCGCCTGCAGCAATTGCCCGGACGTCCTGCCATTCTACAACGCACGCTGGTAACGGCCGGCATTGGTGAATCCGAGCTGCAGCAGCGGCTCCAAGGGGTGGAATCGTTGCTTGATGAGGCAGTGCAGTTGGCGTATTTGCCGAGCCCTTACGGCGTGCGCCTTCGGTTGACAGCGCGCGCTGCGAGCCGTGAAGCGGCGCAGCAGCGGCTAAGCGAGCTGGTTGCATTTATCCAGAAGCGCATCCAGCCGTATCTGGTAAGCCTTTCCGGAGAGACGCTGGAGGTGGTGGTCGGCAAGTTGCTGCGACGATTAGGTGCTACGGTCGCGGTAGCTGAGAGCTGCACAGGAGGCCATCTGGCCGATTGCATAACCAACGTGAGCGGCGCCTCCACCTACTTTCGAGGAGGCGTCGTGGCTTATGATAATGCAGTCAAAGTCGAAGTGCTCGGAGTGGCGCCGGAGCTGCTCGCACGCGAAGGAGCTGTCAGCGAGGCTGTGGCTATTCAAATGGCCCGGGGCGTGCGTAAGCGGCTCGGAGCGCAGGTAGCACTTGCAACGACGGGCATTGCCGGGCCAACCGGAGGCACGCCCGACAAGCCCGTGGGTACGGTCTGGATTGGACTGGCCGATGACCAGGTAGCCTTTGCGCAGCGCTACTTTCTACCAGACGATCGGAAACGGTTTAAACAGCGGGCTACCGCAGCAGCCCTGGATCTTTTGCGACGTCATTTACTTCAACAAAAGGTTCCCAGGGCGGCTATATTTCATCGGTGACAGATAGATGTCACCGACTCTACTGATGTTACAAAAAGAGCTAACCGACAACGATTAATCGAAAGCAGGTATCATGGCCATTCAGGACTCGGCAAAAGCCAAGGCGCTGGAACTGGCGGTTAAGCATATTGAAAAGCAGTACGGTAAAGGAGCAATCATGCGGCTGGGGGATGCGCCGGCCATTTCGGTCGACGTAATCCCTACAGGCTCGCTGGCGTTGGACGCAGCGTTGGGAGTGGGAGGAGTGCCTCGGGGACGCATCATTGAGATCTTTGGCCCCGAGTCGTCTGGTAAGACGACACTGGCGCTGCACATTATGGCGGAGGCGCAGAAGCTGGGGGGAACCTGTGCTTTTATTGATGCAGAGCATGCTTTTGATGCGCGCTACGCTGCCAATCTGGGAGTCGATCTGGACAACCTGCTGGTGTCGCAGCCAGACACCGGCGAACAAGCCCTGAATATCTGCGATACCCTGGTGCGTAGCGGAGCGCTTGACGTTATTGTAGTTGACTCTGTGGCGGCGCTGGTACCGCAGGCAGAAATTCAGGGCGACATGGGCGACAGTCATGTCGGGCTTCAGGCCCGTCTGATGAGCCAGGCGCTGCGTAAGCTGACCGGTACGATCAACCGCACGCGTACGGTGCTCATCTTTATCAACCAGCTCCGCGAAAAGATTGGCGTCATGTTCGGCAATCCTGAAACCACTACCGGAGGCCGGGCGCTCAAGTTCTACGCATCGGTGCGCATGGATATTCGACGCATCGGAGCGATCAAGGAGGGGACCGAAGTAGTGGGTAACCGTACAAAGGTGAAGATTGTTAAAAACAAAGTGGCTCCTCCGTTCCGTGAAGCGGAGTTCGACATTATCTACGGCGAGGGCATTTCAGTTCTGGGGGAACTGGTCGATCTGGCGGTCGAGCACAAAATTATTCAGAAGAGTGGTTCCTGGTACGCCTATGGGGAAGAGCGAATTGGCCAGGGCCGGGAGGCTGCCAAAGCGTGGCTCAAAGCGCATCCAGAGTTGCAGGAAGAGGTGCGGCGGCGGGTTAAGGAAGCATTGGGGATGAAGCCGCCGCGCAGCCGGGCTGAGCTGGACGAGGTCTATCTGGAAGAATAATGCAGCGTTGTCTGTGGCTGGGGCCTGCGCTGGCCCTTCTGGTAACGGGTAACGCCTGGGCGCAGGCTGCCTGTGAGCAAACGGCCCTGGAGCTCCGACTGCTTTGCCTGACGTATCAATGGGACAGCGCTGTCGTTTCGGCCTATTTCCAGACAGTTGATGCAGCGGCTTATCCGATGTTTGCCGGGCTGACGGTCGGGGCCTGGGGAGGGGTATGGATAGGGAAGATGGCTCGTCCAGCGGCTGAGCGGATTACGCTTTCAGCAGCAGCGACGGCTGGTTTAGTCATCGGGATGAAGGCAATTATTCGGCGAGATCGTCCATTTCGCCTGTGGGATGACATTGCACCGCGAGGGGATCCACCAGATTCCTATGCTTTTCCTTCGGGCCATGCTGCACTTGCTTTTGCGCTGGCTACAGCCTGGAGCTTGGAAGTCCCCCGGGGGTATGTCGTAATCCCGGTTTATGTCTGGGCTACCAGCGTAGCGGTTGGACGCATCTGGAAAGGCGTGCACTATCCGACAGACGTGCTGGCCGGTGCCGTGCTGGGAGCAGGGGTGGCCTGGGCCGTACATCAACTCTGGCCATAAAAAAAAGGCTGCCCAGTCTGGGCAGCCTTTTTGAACCTCCCCCGTGTGGCCTACAGCCCGTCTCCAATAGGCGACGCCACTTCCGTGGACGCACCGCTTTCCTGTCGAATGCGGAAGCGTTCGATAAGCTGACGCATTTGCAGCACGTGCTGGTTCAGCACATTGGCCGTAGCCGCCAGTTCGGAAGTGGCGCGCGAGACCTCGTTGGCCACCGACGAAATCTCCTCGACGCTCTGCGAAATCTGGCTGCTGGTGGCCGATTGCTGTTCGCTGGCCGAGGCAATCTGGTTGATCATCAGCACCATCTGGTCAATGGCCTGCAGAATTTCGCCGAAGGCATGCGAGGCATCATCGGCCAGCTTCAGACCGGCTTCCACCTCCGCATTGCCTTTAGTCATGGAGTCGACCACCTCGCTGGTATTCTGCTGAATGCGGGTGATCATTTGCTCAATTTCCTTGGTAGCACTGGTCGTGCGCTCGGCCAGTTTGCGCACTTCGTCGGCCACCACGGCAAATCCACGGCCTTGCTCTCCCGCGCGCGCCGCTTCAATAGCAGCATTAAGCGCCAGCAGGTTCGTCTGGTCGGCAATGCTGCTGATCACCTGGATGATTTCGCCGATCTGCGCGCTGGATTCACCGAGGGCCATGACCTTCTGGGTGGAATCCTTAACGATGGTGGCAATGCGATGCATGCCCTCGGTGGTTCTCCGAAAGATTTCTTCACCACTTGCAGCCAGCTCGGAGGCCCGTTTGGCCATACGATTCGCTTCGTGCGCGTTCTGCGCGGAGGAGGCAATGGTCTGCGTCATTTCTTCAATAGCTGTGGCCACCTCCATGGTCTGATGGGCCTGGCTGCTGGCGCCGGCCGACATTTCCTCGGCCGAAGTCGACACGTTATGCGCAACTTCGGCCAGGGCGTTGCCCGTGGCGTGAATTTCCCGTACCAGCGCTGTCAGATCTTCGATCATCTGATTGATCTGGCGCATGAGGGCGCCTACCTCATCATCGTCAGGCACCTCAAGCCGGTGGGTCAGGTCACCGCGGGTTACGGCTGCAATGACCTGCGAGATCTGGCGAAAACGTTCCTGCAGGCGTCGGCTGGTTTCTTCGGCCTGTCGGCGCAGGGATTCTGCCTGCTTGCGGGCCGCCTCTGCAGCTTCTTGCTGCTCGCGCAGCGCCTCCATATTGCGCTCGCTGGCCTCAACCATGGCGTTGAAAGAGGCGGCCAGTTGGCCGATTTCGTCCTGCTGATCAATAGCAACCCGGACGCTCAGGTCTCCCTGCTCAACAGCGCGGGCTGCCTGGCGCAACTGATCAACCGGCCGCACGACGGTTCGCTGAACCACCACCAGAATCAGCCACACCACCAGCGTGATAAACGCCGCAATCAGCATCGACAGCCAGAAGCCCGTGCGCTGCTGGGCCTGGACAGACTCAGCAGGAATGGCTACCAGCACGCGTCCTAGCTGTTGCCCGTCGCTTCCGAGTGTGACGGGTGCCTGGGCAATCAATACGGGAACCCCTGCCTGCGTTTTGCTCCAGCGCAAGCGAGCTTCCGCCGTGGTGTCGGACGGTGGGGCCAGGTCTTCCGGGCGCAGCGTCTCCAGGTTCTGGGCTGCTACAACGCTATCTTCCTGGTTAAGGAAGGCACCCGCTATGGCGTAGCCTGAAGCCAGCGTTTGTTCAAGCTCCTGCTGCAGGCCGTTGGTGTCCTGCATCAACAGGGCCAGGCCGTTCTGGCGGGCCAGCGTTTGCGCCAGCAGGTGGCCTCGCTGCGCGAACTCCTCTTCGGTGACCTGCGTGGCATACTGGGCGTAGACGAAGAAGGCAATAAACGTCAACGTTGCCAGCCCGCCCAGAAACAGGATGAAGCGCTGACGCAGGTTCATCCGGGTCAGCCACGCCCGTAGTGAATGGGTCCGCAGATCTTCCATAACTACCTGTAAGCTGCTGGTGAAACATTCAGTTCATAGCCAGGAAGGCTGTCCGATCCTGATATTTGGCCGGAATCGTAATGCCCATGGCCTCGGCCACGGCCTTGTTGACCACCAGTTGAATGCCACTGGCATCCTTACGCCAGGTAACGCAGGCTCCCTCTTTCAGCCAGGTTTCGGATGGCGCAAAGACCGGCATACCGGCCTGCGTAGCACTCTTAATTAAAAAGCTGCGCGTAGCGGATTGCCCGAGCAGGCCAGCCTCTTCCAGAATCCACAGCGCTTCGATTTTGTGCTCGCGCAGCAACGTCCGAAACTGAGGGCCTACTTCCTGCAGGTTGGCAACTTCTCCGACAATGACCTTAATGCCCGTAGCTGCCGAGGCCCGTTCTAATTGCGGCAAAATTTTGTCGCGATTGGCCGTGTTCTTATCCCAGATTACCCCGATGCGCGCGATGTCTGGCTTGAGCTCCTTGATCAGAAAGAGCTGCTGGATAGGCGTAACATCGGTGGCCCGTTCTGGCAGCAGCGCAAAGGCGGTAGTCGCCAGGACAACGAGTACGGCAAGCAGTCGAGGGTTACGCATGGTCTTTTAAGGGTTTGGGTTAAGGTACACGGGGGCTACGGTCTGTGGTAGAATCGGCCGTTCGGACGAGGACTTAAATCGAGCGGCCAAAAGATGGGCAGTACAATGAACAAAAAAAGGCGCCTGACCTAGAAGGTCAGGCGCCTGGCATAGTAGCGGGGGCGGGATTCGAACCCGCGACCTTCGGGTTATGAGCCCGACGAGCTACCAGCTGCTCCACCCCGCGATGTTGCTCGCAAGCTACGCCCTGTAACGACAAAACGTCAAGTGAAGTTTCAGGGGAGATGCAGATCAAATTTATATGATTTCTACTATCAGAATTCGCCTGTTGTTAACTTATAGTCTACTTCCAAACGTTTGACAACCTGTGAGTAACCAATGTCGCTGTTGTATCCCTTTCGTGCATTGCGACCGATTCCCGAGAAGGCTGCCGAAGTTGCTTCGCCCCCATATGATGTGGTAAGTACGGAAGAAGCGCGAAAGCTGGCGGCCGGCAAGCCCTGGAGTTTTCTGCATGTTATCCGCCCTGAAATTGACCTGCCTGAAAGCACGGATGAACATGATGAGGCGGTCTATGCCAAGGGAGCGGAGAACCTGCGGCGGTTTCGGTCGAGTTCCGTATTTGTCCAGGATGCGGCACCTGCCCTGTACGTTTATCGGCAGCAGATGGGGGCGCATGTGCAAACCGGCGTGTTTGGCTGCGTGCCGGTAGCTGCCTATGAGGACGGGCGCATCGTGCGGCATGAGAAGACGCGACCCGACAAAGAAGCGGATCGCACGCGGCATATCTTGGAGCAGCGCGCGCACGCGGAGCCGGTCATGCTGACCTATCCGGATCAGGAGGCGATTGACCGGCAGATAGAGCAGATTACGAAAGAAAAGCCGCTGTATGATTTTGTGGCCGACGATGCCGTTCGGCATACTATCTGGAAAGTCGACGAGCCGAATGCGTTAAGGGAAGCGTTTCAGGCGGTAGCGCGGGTTTACGTGGCTGATGGGCACCATCGATGCGCAGCGGCTGCTCGGGCGGCTGCAGTGCTGCGCCAGCAGGAACCGCAGCATGAGGGACTGGCCGAGTACGAAATTTTTCCGGCCGTGCTGTTCCCCATGAGCCAGTTGCAAATTCTGCCATACCATCGGGTAATCCGTAAGCTTCCGATGTCGCCGGAAGCGTTTTTGCAGGCGCTGGAAGCGCGTATGGAGGTGACGCGCAACGTAGCGGATCCTGCGCCGCCGGCTCGTGGGACCATTACGATCTATCTGGAGGGGAGCTGGCACCGCGTGGTGCTGCCACCGTCGCAGCGCAATACGGTGGCCGATCAGTTGGACGTGGCCCGTCTGAACGAACATATCCTGGAACCTGTGCTGGGGATAACCGATCCGCGAACGGATCCGAACCTGGATTTTGTGGGAGGGATCCGAGGGTTGAACGCGTTGAAAGAGATGGTGGATCGGGGAGAGGTGGCGCTGGCTATTGCGATGTACCCGACCAGCATTGATGAGTTGGTAGCGGTTTCGGACGCAGGCCTGCTGATGCCGCCCAAATCTACCTGGTTTGAACCGAAGCTGCGCAGCGGCTTGCTCATCCACGTGTTTGACTGAAAAAAGTAACGTGCCATGCAGGTGCTCATTGCTGACAAGTTAGAAGCGCGTTGTCTGGAAGCGCTTCGAGCTGCAGGGCTGATCGTGCATGACCGCCCTGAGCTGAAAGATGCGGCCCTGGCCGAAGCCCTTGCTTCCCTCAACCCGGAAATCCTTGTGGTGCGTTCCACCCGGGTGACGGCCGACATGATGAGCGCGGCACCGGCGCTAGAACTGATTATCCGCGCTGGCGCCGGCTACGATACCATTGACGTAGCGGCCGCCTCTGATCGAGGAATCTTCGTGGCTAATTGCCCGGGGAAGAATGCAGTCGCTGTGGCCGAACTTACATTCGGGCTGATCCTTGCGCTGGACCGATTCATTCCGGAAAATGTGCAGGATGCCCGGGAAGGTCGGTGGAACAAAGCAGCCTACAGCAAGGGACGCGGGCTCAAAGGACGCACGCTGGGCGTCATCGGTCTGGGCCACATTGGCCGGGAAGTAGTCCGGCGGGCCCATGCCTTTGAGATGACGGTTGTGGCCTGGAGCCGCTCGTTGACCGATGAAATGGCCCAGGCGTTGGGGGTCATTCGTAAAGACAGTCCGCGGGAAGTAGCGGCCAGCGCCGACATTGTGACGCTTCATCTGGCGGCTACGCCAGAGACGCGACACCTGGCCAACCGGGATTTCTTTGAGGCCATGCGGCCCGGAGCCTACTTTATCAATACCAGTCGGAGCTCCCTAGTTGACGAAGAGGCGTTGGCCTGGGCGCTGGAGCACCGCGGCATCCGCGCTGCACTGGACGTCATGGAAGGGGAGCCGGCTGCCAAGGCGGGTCCATTTGCGCATCCATTGGCCGGGCATCCCCAGGTGTACTTTACGCATCACATTGGCGCTTCAACGCAGCAGGCCCAGGAGGCCATTGCTGATGAAGTGGTGCGTGTCATCAAAACCTATCTTGAAACGGGACATGCGCCCAACTGCGTTAACCTGGAAGTCCACTCACCGGCCACGCACCTGCTAACGGTGCGCCACCTCGACAAGGTGGGGGTGCTGGCGTCGGTGCTGGACGAGGTGCGACGCGCAAACTGGAACGTGCAGGAAATGGAGAACCTGATTTTTGCCGGTGCGCGTGCTGCCTGCGCGCGCATCCGCTTTGACGGACGACCTGACGAAACGGTAGTGCAACGCATCGCGGCACTACCCGATGTGCTCGCCGTTTCACTGATTCCGCTGGAACCCTCAAAACCCGAGAAGCAGCCATGACGCAGCCTACAGCGCTTCAAACCCCGGTGTTTCGCACAGCAAGCGGTCGCGTCTACAACTTTTCGGCCGGTCCTGCTGCTTTGCCCGAGTCGGTTCTCCTGGAAGTCAAGGAAGAACTGCCCATTTACCGAAATCTGGGAACGTCGGTACTGGAGATCAGCCACCGCTCTCCTGAATACGCCGCCATTGATGCCTCAGCCAAGACGCTACTTCGAAAGCTGCTAGGACTGGGGGAGGAGTGGCACGTACTTTTTCTGCAAGGCGGTGCCTCCCTGCAATTTCATCAGGTGCCACTGAACTTCCTGCCCAAAGACGGTTCTGCTGATTATCTGATTACCGGATCATGGGCCAAGAAGGCCTACAAAGAAGCAAAATTCCTGGGCAATGCGCGCGTGGCCGCCAGCAGTGAAGACCGCAACTTCAGCTACATTCCAGATCCTTCTACCTGGGAGGTAGATCCCCGAGCCGCTTATCTGCACTTTACGTCGAACAATACCATCTATGGCACGCAATTTCAGACCGAACCCGAGGTTGAAGTCCCCCTGGTATGTGATGCTTCCAGCGATTTCTTAAGCCGGCGCATCACGCCGGAGCGGTATGGACTGATCTACGCAGGAGCCCAGAAGAACGTAGGACCAGCCGGCGTGACTGTGGTGCTGATTCGGGAGGACTTTTTGCAGCGCCGCAATCAACCGCTGCCTACGATGCTGGACTACGGCACGCACGTCGGCAAGATCTTCAATACGCCGCCGGTCTTTGCCGTCTACCTTGTAGAGAAGGTATTGCGCTGGCTGGAGGGGTTGGGTGGGCTGCCTGCCATGGAAGCTATTAATAACCGAAAGGCCCAACTGCTGTACGAACGCATTGATCGGAGTGACTTCTATCGTGGGACTGCCGAGCCTGGCTCGCGCTCTAAGATGAATGTAACCTTCCGGCTGCCCTCTGAAGAGTTGGAACAGCGCTTTGTCGAAGAAGCCAAACAGGCGGGCCTTATTGGCCTGAAAGGCCATCGCTCTGTAGGAGGATTGCGCGCTTCCATCTACAACGCCTGCCCGATTGAAGCAGTGGAGGCTCTTATATCCTTTATGGACTATTTTGAGCAAAGATACGGTTGATTTTATGTGATGGATTGGTCAAACAGTGAAAAGGCATTGCCGGACGCCTTTTTTCAATGTTTATTACTGCCAGGTTGAAAAAATAACAGGAGTACGGTTTTTTATCCGTAAATCCTAACCAGTCCTCTGATTATGGCCTTGCAAATTGGCGTTCCGGCCGAAACGGCTGCCGGTGAACGGCGGGTAGCTCTGGTGCCTGATGTGGTGAAGCGCCTGGCGCAGCAGGGAATGGAGGTGCGGGTGGCCCGAGGAGCAGGGGAGGGGGCGTTCTTTTCCGACGCAGCTTATGAAGCTGCGGGCGCCCGGATTGTGACGCAAGAGGAAGCGTGGGCTGCCGATCTGGTGGTCCATGTTCAGCCTCCTTCGGAGGAGGAAATCGCGCTGCTGCGGTCAGGCAGTGTGCTTATCGGATTTTTAAGTCCCCTGGATCATCCTGAGCTGGCCGAAAAGTTGGCCCGTCAGGGGGTAACGGCGCTGGCGATGGAGCTGGTGCCGCGCATTTCGCGGGCTCAGAAAATGGATGCACTCTCGGCCATGGCAGCCGTGGCCGGCTATAAGGCCGTGCTCATTGCGGCCAATTTGCTGCCTAAATTCTTCCCGTTGCTGACAACAGCGGCTGGGACGGTGCGGCCGGCCAGCGTGCTGGTGTTGGGCGCCGGTGTAGCTGGTTTGCAGGCTATTGCCACCGCGCGGCGGTTGGGAGCGCGGGTGTCGGCCTATGACATCCGCGATGTGGTCAAAGAGGAAGTGCAAAGTCTGGGCGCAACGTTTGTAGAGCTGCCCTTTGAGGTGCCCGACGCGCAGGATGTATCAGGCTACGCCAAAGCGCTGGCTGAGGAAAAACAGCGGCAGCAGGCGCAGTTGCTGGTGCCCCATATCGGGCGGTCCGATGTGGTGATTTCCACTGCCCAGGTGCCGGGCCGCCGGGCACCTGTGCTGATCACAGAAGAGGCGGTGGAAGCGATGCAGCCCGGCTCGGTGATCATTGATCTGGCGGCCCCGAACGGAGGCAACTGTGTGCTGACGCAACCCGGCGAAACGGTAGTGCGCAACGGGGTTCAGATTGTGGGACCGCTCAACCTCCCTGCCGAAATGCCGGTGCATGCCAGCCAGATGTATGCACGTACCCTGCTGGCTATGATTCAGGAATTCGCCACCTCGGAAGGCTTCCAGCCTAACTTTGAAGACGAAATCTTCAAAGGCGCCTGCGTGACCTACAACGGCGAAGTGGTTAATGAGCGCGTTCGGGCGTTGCTGGCTGCCTGAACCGGACGATTTGGTAGAACAGACCGATAGGGGGAGCTATGCTAGACAACCTGATCATTTTTGTGTTGGCTGCCTTTGTAGGGTTCGAAGTTATCAGTAAGGTGCCGCAGACGCTGCACACTCCGCTCATGTCGGGCTCTAACGCGATCAGTGGAATTACCATTGTAGGAGCCCTGGTTGTGGCGGGTATGGTGGGCGGCACCTGGTCGAAATGGCTGGGCATGGTTGCCCTGATTGCCGCCACGATTAATGTGGTGGGCGGCTTTCTGGTGACCGATCGAATGTTGCAAATGTTCAAGGCACGGGAGCGGCGAGCACCTGCGCAGGCTCCTGCCGCAAAGACGGAGGCAGCCGAACCGGCTACTGTGTCCTGATCTCATGTGGACGGCCATCCATCCAGAGCGTACCCATGAAGACCACGCTGATTGATCTGACCTATCTGGTGGCAGCCGCCCTGTTTATCTTCGGGTTGAAACGGCTGCAATCCCCTAAAACTGCTCGAGGAGGCAACCAGCTAGCAGCCCTGGGCATGCTGCTGGCCGTAGTAGCCACGCTCTTTCTGCACGAGATCATTACCCCGATTGAAATGATTGCCGGCCTGGTCATCGGGGGGACGATTGGCGCCGTGCTGGCGCGACGCGTCGAAATGACGGCCATGCCCGAGCTGGTGGCCGCCTTCAACGGATTTGGCGGATTGGCTTCGGCTCTGGTCGCCGCGGCCGAGGTAGCCCGCTACCTGATTCCTGAAAATTCCACCGTGGCGCTTGCTGCTCTGCTGCCGGCGCTTGAACAGGTACCCTTCGATGCCGTGCAGGCCATCACGGTAGTGCTCAGCGTGCTGATCGGTCTGGTCACCTTCTCCGGCAGCTTTGTGGCCTTTGGCAAGCTGGGGGGATACATTACAGGTAATCCGGTCATTTTCCCGGGGATGCGCCTGCTGACGCTGCTGATCGCGCTGGGTGCGCTGGTGTCGATGGGATTCGTGGTGGCCGGTGCCAATACCTTTCCAGCGGTTTCCGATCCGGTTGTGTGGGGCATGGTAGTCCTTTCCGGATTGGCGCTCGTGCTGGGCGTGCTGCTGGTGATCCCAATTGGAGGGGCCGACATGCCGGTAGTGGTCTCGTTGCTCAACTCCTACTCAGGACTCGCTGCGGCTGCTACCGGGTTTGTGCTGGACAATACGGCACTGATCGTCAGCGGGGCACTGGTGGGCGCTTCGGGATTGATCCTGACGCGGATCATGTGCGAGGCAATGAACCGTTCGCTGCTCAACGTGCTGCTGGGCGGATTCGGAGGCGAGGCAGGGGAAGGAGGAGCAGTGGCGGCTGCTGAAGGTAAGACGGTCCACGAAGCCACGGTAGAAGATGCAGCCATTCTGCTGGCGTATGCGAATAAAGTGATTATCGTGCCGGGGTATGGCATGGCGGTGGCCCAGGCGCAGCATCAGGTGCGGGAGCTGGCAGATCTACTGCAAGAGCGCGGCGTGGAGGTCAAGTATGCCATTCATCCGGTTGCCGGCCGCATGCCCGGACACATGAACGTGCTGCTCGCCGAAGCGAATGTGCCCTATGATCAGCTCTTCGAAATGGAGGAAATCAACGACGAGTTTGCCACTGCCGACGTGGCGCTGGTCATCGGGGCTAACGACGTGGTCAATCCAGCCGCTCGCTACGACCAGAGCAGCCCGATCTATGGCATGCCTATTCTGAACGTGGATCAGGCGAAAACAGTGCTGGTGCTAAAGCGTAGCTTGCGGCCCGGGTATTCAGGTATTGAAAACGAACTCTTCTACCTGCCCAATACGCGCATGCTCTTTGGCGATGCCCGGGAATCCCTAATGCAGTTGATTAACGAAATCAAGAACCTGTAAGCAACCGCTGCAAGGCAACCAAAAAGAAAGGCCGGGAGTTAACCCGGCCTTTCTTTTGGCGCTTTGGAGCGACAGGTAGGTTTACAATCCAGCTGCTGCCGCTGGAGCGTCAATCAGCTCGGTCATCCACCAGGTAGGCAGCGCAAAGGAGGCCCGATGCACATCGGGATTGTAGTAGCGCGCTGTCAGCAGGCGCTGCGGTTCTCGGACGGAGTGACCGTCCTTTGTGCAGGCCACAAACGCCATCTGGGCCCCTACATACGTAAAGATGGTAGCCTGGTAAACTTCAACCCGAGGAAACACCTGACGCAGCCGGGCAACTCCATCGCGCACAACCGGACCGTCAAACAGCGGCATGCACAGGTGACGGGCAAACACGCCTCCGGGCTTTAAACAGGCCCAGGCGTTGCGAATAAATTCAGGCGTAAAAAGCACTTCGCCCGGACCTACCGGATCGGTTGAATCCACCAGAATGGCGTCGAACGGCTGCTGGCGCGGTGCCTCTTCCGCCACGTATTGCGCCGCATCGCCAATAATCAGGGTAACCCGGGGATCGTCGTAGTTGCCATGAAATCCCAGATATTCTTTGCAGCGCTCGATAACTACCGGGTCGATTTCAACCATGACGACCCGCCGAACCCAGTCGTGGCGCAGCACCTCGCGCAACGTGCCGCCGTCGCCGCCTCCAATAATCAGCACCGAAGCATCCTCCATGCTGGCCGGCAAAGCGCCTAGAAGCGGTACATGGGTGAGCATCTCGTGATAGATGAACTCGTCGCCCTGGGTGGTTTGCAGGTTACCGTCTAACACCAACACGCGGCCAAAGAAAGGATGCTCGTAGATTTCCAACAGTTGGTAGGCGGTTTGCTCCCGATGAAGTAGCCGCATGCGGAAGCCCAGCGTCACGTCATCGGTACCGGTTTCGTACCACCAGATTGGTTCGTTCTCTGAAGCGGCCCCAAATTCTGCCATCCTTGTGTTGTGTTGCATCACCTCTGATTCGGAAGGAAGAAAAAACTGCTTAGCCTACCCCATCACAAGCCTTCGGGTTTCTCTGTTGGAACCTTTTCCCCGGGATTGAACATTCGAGCTGCAAAAAAACGCAGGTCGCATGGCCGAGCAGTACGTCGCAGACAGCGTTGCGCTCAAGGAACGACTGGCGCGCATTCAGGAGCGGATTGCCCGCGCCTGCCGGCGGGTCGGACGTAGTCCCGATGAGATCACGCTCATTGGCGTAACCAAAACGTTTCCGATCTCTGTAGTGCAGGCGGCCTATGAAGCAGGAGTGCGCCATTTTGGTGAAAACCGAGTGCAGGAGTTGGTGGCCAAGGCCGCAGTATTACCTGGACAGATTGAAGGTGGTGCCATTACCTGGCATATGATCGGACATCTACAGCGCAACAAGGCCAAAGACGTTGTAGCTCATGCCGATTGGCTTCATAGCCTGGATAATCTGCGGCTGGCGGAAACGCTGGAGCGACGGGCAACCATGGCCGAGCGCGTGTTGCCCTGCTTTGTGCAGGTGAACGTCTCCGGCGAGACCACCAAGTTTGGTCTGGAGCCTGACGCCGTGCATGCTTTTCTGGACGCCCTGGCTCCCTTTGAGCATCTGGAAATCGTAGGGCTCATGACGCTGGCCGCGCCGGCCGAAGACCCCGAGGCAGTGCGGCCCCAGTTTCGCCTGCTGCGCCAGTTGGCCGAAACGTACAACCCGCGCCGTAACCCGCGCGTGCGCCTGCGCTATCTGTCCATGGGCATGAGCGGCGACTTTGAGGTGGCCATTGAAGAGGGCGCTACGCATATACGCCTGGGCAGCGCGCTGTTTGGCCCACGTCTGGAGAAGTAATGTGCAGGGGGACGCTTTTTTTCCTATCTTTGCCTGAACCCTGAGCCAGCCGGTGCGCTACCATGAAACTAACCCCGCTGGACATTCGCAAACAAGAATTTACGCGGGCGTTTCGCGGCTATGAAATCACGGAGGTGCAGGCCTTTCTGCAGACTGTATCTGAGCAGTGGCAGCAACTGCTCGACGAACATCGCCGACAGGCTGAACGCATCCGAGAGTTAGAGGAAAAGCTGGAGCACTATCGACGGATTGAAGAGGCGTTGCAGCAAGCGCTGGAGACGGCACGCGAAAGTGCCCGTCAGACTGTTGAACAGGCAGAGCGAAAGGCACGCCTTATCCTTGAAGAAGCAAAAAACCGGGCCGATGAAATCCGCTGGCAGGCGGAGCAGGAACGGCGACAATTGCAGCAACGCATCGCTGAACTTGCCGAGCGCCGCGATGAACTGATCGCCCGGCTGCGGGCTTTCCTGCGGGCTGAAATGGAAGTGCTGGCTAAGTTCGAGCAGCGTGCCCTGGAGCAGAAGGCTGAATCCTCAGCATCGGCTGGAGACGACACATCCGGCAAGACCCTGGAGGCAGCGGCTGCATCCTCGTACGAAACGCCGCCCTCCGAAACAGAAGAAGCTGCTGCCCCTTCGGCAGAGACGTTTGCTCAAGAAGCGCAGGAAGGGCTATCGGAGACTGCTGAATCGCCTGCGCTGCCTCGCTTCACGGCGTACCCGCAGCCACCAGAAGTGGCGGAGGCTCCCGAGGCTGCGGACGCTCCCGAAACACCAGCTCCCTCGGAGACGCCTGGAGAGCGAAAAGGATGGACCGTGCGGAGCATCGTAGGCTCACCGCCTCCTTCGCAGACTTCCGGTGAGACGCAGACGCCTCAGCAAAGTGGACAGGTAAGCGAAGAATTCGAAAAAATTCGTCGTATCCTTAAAGATCTGGATTGAGTAGCGCTATGCAGGAGTCACTGTTCGACGTCAAGACGTACCGCGCGCACGTTGAAGAGGCCGCCGCGTACATTCAGGACCGTACGACCCTGCGGCCACGCCTAGGCATCATTCTGGGAACGGGCCTGGGGGAACTGGCCCGGGAAATTGAGGCGGAAATGACGCTACCTTACGACGAGATTCCCCACTTTCCGCTCTCTACCGTTGAGTCTCATCACGGGCGGTTGATTGTTGGCCATCTAAGCGGGGTGCCGGTTTATGCATTGCAGGGTCGTTTCCATCTCTACGAAGGCTATACCCCCCGGCAGGTAACGTTTCCGGTGCGCGTGCTGGCAACGCTGGGCATTGACACGCTTCTTATTTCGAATGCAGCCGGCGGCATGAATCCGCTGTTTCGCCGGGGTGATCTGATGCTGATCACCGACCACATCAACCTGCAGGGGCACAATCCGCTGGTGGGACCCAACATCGACGAGTGGGGACCGCGCTTTCCAGATATGAGCGAGCCCTACGATCCAGAGCTGCGCCGCCTGGCCGAAGAGAAGGCGCTGGAGCTAGGCATCAAACTCCAACAGGGGGTTTACGTTGCGGTGCTGGGGCCCAATCTCGAAACAAAAGCCGAATATCGTTTTCTGAGGCTCATTGGGGCCGACGCGGTGGGCATGAGCACAGTGCCTGAAGTCATTGTGGCGCGCCACATGAACCTCCGCGTGATGGCCATTTCGGTCATTACGGATGAGTGCTTTCCCGATGCGCTCGAACCCCTGTCGCTTGAAGCCGTGTTGGCAGCGGCTGCTGAAGCCGAGCCCCGTCTGACCCGACTGATGAAAGCCGTTGTCGAAGCCGTGGGGCAGCAGACGACGGCGCCTTCAACCTAATGGACGTCTTATGCAATGCTGCCTTGGGAGGGTGAAATCTGGGATGAGGAGCGCTGGGAAGCCTACCTGAAGGCGCGTCGACGCCAGATCGATCGCCTGCTGGAAGATTATTTTGCCTTTACGCGCTACGATCCCTATCCAGAGCATGCGCTGCCTGACCAGGTGCAGGCCTGGAGACAGCGCTTGCGTTCTTTTCTGGAAGCGCGCGGCTGGAGCCAGGCAGCAATTCAGGGATTGCTTCGGGCTCGCGAGGCCGGATGGCCGTTTGAGGAGGAAGGCATCGGTGAGGGGGAGAGCGAAGCCGAAGAGACGCTCATCCCCGAGGCTGAAGCCTGCCGCGCCCTAATGGCCCAGGCCCGCGCGCTCGCCAACGCTGTGCTGGAATGGGCCAACCGCCTGCCCGGCACGCTTAAAACCAGCGCCCTGGTGCACTTCTGCACCTGTCTGGCTCAGATTCCCCTGGAGTTAGCTGAGGGGCATATGCTGGGCTATGAGCGGGAGACGCTGGGCGGTAACATCGTGTGCGCGCGGCATGCCCTGATTACGGCCAATCGGGCGCTGGCCACATTGGCCGAGCTGCGCCTGGCTCCTTATATGACAGCGCATCGCTACCGCACGCTTTATGAGGAAGTCTATGAGCTGCGCAATGCGCTGGCCCTGCACGTGCAGCGCTTGCGCACCCGTTTTCAGGTAGGACTGGACTGACCTGTCGGCAGCGACGCAGTTTCTGGTTGCCAGCCCAGACGCAACGAAAGGGTCTGAGCCGTTTCCAGTACGGCCGGTACCAGCTCTGTTAGCCGGCTGTCCGGTAGTCGCACGGCCGGTGCCGACAGGCTAAGGGCAGCCACCACGCGGCCGGTTGCATCGCGCACGGGAGCTGCCAGGCAACGCACGCCAATTTCTCGTTCCTCGCGGTCAAGCGCATAACCCTGCTGTTGTACCCGAGCCAGTTCTTGCAGGATCGCCTCCAAACGCGTCAGCGTATTCGGCGTAAAGGCTGGCAATGGCTCAGGGCCCAGTAGCCGACGCACTTCTTCGGGAGGCCGCCAGGCCAGGAGCACCTTGCCCACCCCCGTGCAGTGTAGCGGCACGCGGGCGCCCAGTTGTGTGAACATGCGCAGCATCTGACTGCTTTCAACCTGCTGAATGTAAACCGCTTCGGTACCGTCGAGTACAGCGAGATTAACCGTTTCGTTGACGCTGGCAACTAATTGCTGCATGGCCTCAAGGGCCAGCGACGAAAGGCTGTTCGGATGACAGAACGCCTGGCCGATTTGATAAGCACGCAGCCCAATGCGCCAGAGCCCGGAGGTTTCGTCCCAGTCAACAAAGCGTCGCCGTCGTAGCGTTTCCAGCAGACGATAGGTGGTGCTGGGCGTTAGTTCGGTGCGCCGCGCCAGTTCAGAAAGGGAGAGCGCTTCCCCGCCTCCCAACTCCTCAAGCAGACGCAATCCCCGCTCCAGTGCCCGCACACCAGTTGGCTCGCTGGTGCGCGTCCGTCCAGGTTTGCGTGTTGCCATAACCGTGCGTAGCGTTGGATTTGTTTTTCGTTTAATAAAAAATAATTTCATCTATTGACAAAATCAAGAGTGCATCCTAAGTTTGTAGCAGCGCAACCAGCAATCATTCTGGAGGGACCTATGCAAGGTATTGAGATTCGAGGTGCACGGCTGGCTGAAGCCGAGCAGGTGTTGACGCCCGAGGCCTTGGAATTTGTGGCCGGGTTGCATCGTGAATTCAATGCGGTTCGCAAGGGGCTGCTGGCTCGTCGCGGTGAAGTCTGGCGTCGCTTACTGGAAGGGGAGCGTCCGGACTTTCTGGCTCACACGCGGCATATCCGTGAAGGAGACTGGAAGGTGGCGCCCTGCCCCGACGATTTGCAGGACCGGCGCGTGGAAATTACCGGGCCAGTCGATCGCAAAATGATGATCAACGCCCTGAATTCCGGGGCCCGGGTCTTCATGGCTGATTTTGAAGATGCGCTGTCGCCCACCTGGGAAAACGTAGTGCGGGGGCAGAAGAATCTGATGGATGCGGTGCGGCGCACGCTGGAGTACACTTCGCCGGAAGGGAAGGAGTACCGGTTGAAGGAGCAGCTCGCCACGTTGCTGGTGCGTCCTCGCGGGTGGCATCTGGAAGAGCGGCACGTCTGGATTGATGGGGAGCCGGTCAGCGCCTCGCTGTTTGACTTTGGACTCTATTTCTTCCACAATGCCCGCGAGTTGCTGGAGCGAGGAAGCGGACCGTATTTCTACCTGCCAAAGCTTGAAAGCCACCTGGAGGCCCGGCTCTGGAACGACGTTTTCAACTTTGCTCAGGACTACTTGGGCATTCCGCGCGGAACGATCCGTGCTACGGTGCTCATCGAGACAATCCTGGCTGCCCTGGAAATGGACGAGATTCTCTTCGAGCTGCGGGATCATGCCGCCGGGTTAAATGCCGGGCGCTGGGATTACATCTTTAGCTGCATCAAGAAATTCCATGCTACGGCACCGGTCTTCCCGGATCGGGCGCAGGTAACAATGACGGTGCCCTTCATGTACGCGTACACGGAGTTGCTGGTGAAGACGTGCCACCGGCGCGGGGCGCATGCCATTGGCGGAATGGCGGCCTTCATTCCTTCGCGTCGCAATCCCGAAGTCAATGAGCGAGCGCTGGCCGAAGTGCGCAAGGATAAGGAGCGGGAAGCCGGGCAGGGGTTTGACGGCACCTGGGTAGCGCATCCCGATCTGGTGCCGGTAGCCGAGGAAGTGTTTAACCGCTACCTGGGCGATCGGCCGCATCAGAAGGACCGCTTGCGTGAAGACGTACAGGTGACCGCCGCGGAGCTCCTGGACTTCCGGGTGCCAGGTGGACGCATCACGGAAAGCGGGTTGCGCAACAACGTAAGTGTAGCGCTCCAGTACCTGAACCAGTGGTTTTCGGGCAACGGGGCAGCCGCCATCTTCAATCTGATGGAAGATGCGGCTACGGCTGAAATTGCCCGCGCTCAGCTCTGGCAGTGGGTCCACCGCGAAGCCCAACTGGACGATGGCCGGCCTATTACGCCTGAACTGTATGCCCAGGTGCGGGACGAAGAATTGGCCAAGCTGGGCGGCCGAGACGCAGCCTATTACCGGGAGGCCGCCGAAGTGCTGGATGAACTGGTGCGCTCCGATACATTCGTCGAGTTCATGACGCTGCCCGCTTATGAGCGTTTGCTGCAACAGGAAAAGGTGCCCAGTTAACGTCCGGTCGTAGGCTGCAAAAGCTGCGTAAGCGTTACGGGGTGACGCTCGCGGAGCCCGCCCCCCGACCAGGGGAGCGGGCCTTTTTTGTGAAAGCGTTGGGAACTAGATGGCTTCTCCGCTTCCCCGGAGAAGAAGGCAGCTACGGTAAGAAAAAGCCCTTGCGAAGGCCATGCGTTTCTTCAGCATTCTTAACGGGCCAGCAGCGCGCGTGCCATCTGAATTGCGTATTTTTCAGAGATTCCTGAATGCGCAGACGCAAGCAGTCAACCGTCGGTACCGAAAGGCATGAAGCGCTTTAAGCAGGTTGCGCAGTTTCGCCATCCCGAAATGGAGCGCGAAATCCTGCGCTGGTGGAAGCAGCGCCAGATCTTCCAGCGCAGCATTGCGCAGCGGGAGCAGGGGCCCACGTTCTCCTTTTACGAGGGACCGCCTACAGCCAACGGCAAACCCGGCATTCATCACGTTCTGGCCCGAACGATCAAGGACATTTTCTGCCGCTACAAAACCATGAAGGGATTCCGGGTAGAGCGTAAGGCGGGCTGGGACACGCACGGGCTACCGGTGGAAATTGAAGTTGAAAAGGAACTGGGCCTGGAAGGGCGAGCGCAGGTGGAGGCCTTTGGTATTGAGAAATACAATGCCGCCTGCCGCCGCAGCGTGCTGCGTTACAAAGAACTCTGGGACCAGCTTACCGAGCGCATTGGGTACTGGGTGGATCTGGAGCATCCATATATCACGTTTGAAAATGCGTATATCGAATCCGTCTGGTGGCTGATCAAGCAGATCTACCAGAAGGGACTGCTGTACAAAGGCTACAAGATCCAGTGGTATAGCCCGGGTTCTGGTACCGTGCTTTCCTCGCACGAGGTGAGCCTGGGCTACAAGGAGGTAGAGGACCCGAGCGCCTACGTGCGTTTCCCCGTGCGAGGCGCTGAGCGCACCTACCTGCTGGCCTGGACAACCACGCCCTGGACGCTCATCTCGAACGTTGCGCTGGCTGTTGGAGAGGACATCTCGTACGTTAAAGTGCGTCGCGAAGACGCAGTGCACGGAACCGAATATCTGATTCTGGCGGAGGATCGGTTGGACGTGCTGCATGACGAATCGGCTGAAGTGGTCGAGCGGTTTCCTGGACGAGCGCTGGTCGGTACGCTCTACGAACCGCTGTTCCCGTACTTCAAAAAGCGCTTTAAGGAGGGCGAAGCCTGGCGCGTCATTGCGGCCGACTTTGTATCCACCGAAGAAGGTACCGGCATTGTCCATATGGCACCTGCCTTTGGGGCCGAAGACTATGAAGCAGCGCAGAAAGAGGGGTTGCCCCTGATTAATCCAATTACGCCTGAAGGGACGTTTACCGACGAGGCGCCCCTGGTGGCCGGTCTGTGGTTTAAAGATGCCGACCGGGTTATTCTGCGCGATTTGCGGCAGCGGGGCCTGCTTTTCCGGCAGGAAACCTATCGGCATAACTATCCGCACGACTGGCGTAAGGGCACGCCGTTGATGAACTACCCGGTGGAGAGCTGGTTCATCCGGACCACGGCCGTCAAAGACCGGATGATAGCCCTGAATGAGACGATCCAGTGGCATCCGCCTGCTATTGGCCAGGGACGCTTTGGCGAGTGGCTGCGTAACAATGTGGACTGGGCGCTGAGTCGCCAGCGGTACTGGGGCACGCCGCTTCCTATCTGGCAAAGCGATCGCAATCCAGACTACATCGAAGTCATCGGTTCAATTGAAGAGCTGCGCCAGAAGCTGGGCGGCACGTTTCCGCCGGAAGCGATCAATCCAGAGACCGGTGAGCTCGACCTGCACCGGCCCTATGTGGATCGGCTTACCTGGCCGGCCCCGGATGGCGGCACCATGCGGCGCGTGCCCGACCTGATCGACGTCTGGTTCGATTCAGGTGCCATGCCTTTTGCGCAGTGGCATTATCCCTTTGAGAATCAGGAGGTCTTCCAACGTACGTTTCCGGCCGATTTCATTGCGGAAGGGGTGGATCAAACGCGGGGATGGTTCTACACGCTGCATGCAATCGCTACGCTGGTCATGGACAGCGTAGCCTTCCGCCACGTCGTGGTTAACGGGCTGGTGCTTGACGAGAAAGGCGAAAAAATGTCCAAGTCGAAGGGAAATGTGGTCGATCCCTTCGAGGTCGTGGAGCGTTACGGGGCCGATCCCGTGCGGTGGTACATGATCAGCAATGCGCCGCCCTGGGAAAATCTTCGGTTTTCAGAACGCGAGCTGGAGGCCACCCGGCGCCGTTTCTTTAACACGCTGGAAAATGTCTATACGTTCTTTGCCACTTATGCCAACATAGACGACTTCGTCTATCCGGCAACCCGGATGCCGGTTGCTGAGCGGACGGAACTGGACCGCTGGATCATTAGCCGGTTAAACAGCACGATAGCCGAGGTGGAGGCTGCTTACGAGGACTACCATCCGACGCGGGCGGCCCGGGCCATTGAGCGCTTCGTGGATGAATTGTCGAACTGGTACATCCGACGTTCGCGGCGGCGCTTCTGGAGCGCGCGCACCGGAGAGCAGGAAAATGAACGAGATAAGCAGGCTGCTTATCAGACGGTCTATGAATGCCTGGAAGCGACCGCTCTGTTGATGGCGCCTATTGCCCCATTTTTCAGCGAATGGCTTTATCGGGCTCTGCAGGATGGTCGTGAGAAGAAGGGGACGGAATCGGTGCATCTGGCTGATTTTCCGAAAGTGGAGCGTGGGGCGATCGATACAAAGCTAGAGCAGCGCATGGCGCTGGCGCGTACCATTGTTTCCATTGTGCTGGCGCTGCGCAACCAGGCGCGAATTAACGTGCGGCAACCGTTGCCTCGTATTCTGGTCGTAACCGGAACCGGAGTTGCACGTGAGGTGGTCGAGTCGGTACGGTCGCTCATTCTGGAAGAAGTCAACGTCAAAGACATTGAGTATGTGGAGGGGACCAGTCGGGTGGTGCGGCGCACCGCTAAGCCGAATTATCGACGCCTGGGTAAGCGTCTCGGTAAGCTCATGAAAGGCGTAGCGGCTCGCGTGGCACAGCTTACTGAGGAAGAAATTGACCGGTATCTGCAGGAAGGACGGTTGGTGCTGGAGGTGGGGGGGCAGCAGGTGGAGCTCGGTCCCGACGATCTGGAGATCAAAAGTGAAGGCATTGAAGGGTGGCTGGTGGGCCAGGAAGAAGGAGTAACGGTGGCGCTTGACACCACCCGAACCGAGGAGCTCATCCTGGAAGGATTGGCCCGGGAAGTTATCAACCGCATTCAGAACCTGCGTAAAAAAGCTGGATTTGAGGTAACCGACCGCATTACCGTTTATTACCAGGCAAGCGGACGGCTGGCCCAGGCGCTGGCGCGCCATGGGGATTGGATCCGGAACGAGACGCTGGCCGTAGCGTTGCAACCGTCCGAGCAGCCTACGGGAGCTCACGTAGAGACATTCGACATCGATGGGGAGACCTTTACGGTAGGCGTACAGCGCATCCCGATCGGGACAGTCACAGGACAGCAGGCCTGATCTTTGCAACAGTGGTCTGCTGCCCTTTTGTTTTTTCAGACACGCGTGGGGTGGTAACGTTAAGTTCTGCAAGTACTATGGCGGAAAAGCACGAACACAACGCCACGTCGAACCAGAAGACGTCGGCGCAGGAACCAGAAAAGACGGAGCCCGTGCGTCGGACTCCTTTTACCGATGAAGAACTGGAGTACTTCCGACAGTTAATTCTGGAGCGGCGCCGGCAGGCTGTAGAAGACATTGAGCGCATGAAGGCGCAATTGGAGGACGCACGTGAGCAGGGAGGCACCGATACGGCCTACAGTTTTCACATGGCGGATGCCGGCACCGACGCAATGGAGCGCGAAAAGCTCTTTTTGATGATCGCGCGCCAGCAAAAGTACATCAGCCATCTGGACCGGGCGCTCGAGCGCATCAAAAACAAGACCTACGGAATCTGCAAGGTGACCGGCAAGCCAATCCCCCGTGAGCGTCTGGAGGCGGTACCGCATACCGAGGTCTCTATCGAGGCTAAGCTGAAGCAGAAAAAATAACCGTTTCCAGGGGCGCGGGGTTGATCCATATGCGAATACTCTGGATTACGTTGCTGGTGGTACTGGTGGACCAGCTTACCAAAGTGCTGGTGGTCCAGACCATGTACCCTGGCGAGTCCATCCCCCTGCTGGATGACTGGCTTAAGCTTACCTACACGGAAAATCCGGGTATGGCCTTTGGATTGTCGTTCGGGCCTCCCGGAACAGTGGCCATCCTGGCGATTGTGGCCACGGTGTTGATTGCGTGGTATCTCTATCGCATCCGCGACGGATACGTCCCTTACCGCGCCAGTCTGGCAGTGATTTTGGGCGGCGCGCTGGGCAACATCATTGATCGGCTGTTTTACGGGCTGCTTTACGGCTATGCCGGATTCTTTCACGGGCGCGTTGTTGACTTCATTCACTTTGATATCTGGCGGGGCTATCTGCCAGAATCCATTCCCTTCATCGGTGGGGCCTACGTGGCGTTGTTTCCTATCTGGAACGTAGCCGATATGGCCATTGTGGCCGGGGTGGTAGGGCTGCTGCTCTTTCAAAAGGAGTTTCATCGCCGACAGATGGCGACAGCGGCCGCACCGACCCCCCGGGAACAGCCGGTCGAGGAGTCGTAGCAGCAGCGCGGAACCCAGAGATTCCAGGCGGTATATCAGCGCTGCATTCCAGGAGCTTTGCGTGGTGTCGTGTAGGCTATGGCGTCGTATCGCGATCGGATCCGAAATTTCTGCATTATTGCGCACATTGACCACGGCAAGAGCACGCTGGCCGATCGGCTCTTGGAGCTGACCGGTACGCTTTCGGCGCGGGAGTTGCAGGACCAGGTGCTCGACAGTATGGAGCTGGAGCGCGAGCGGGGCATCACCATCAAAAGCCATGCGATTCGCATGAAGTACCACGCTCGCGATGGGGAGGAGTACATTCTGAACCTGATCGATACCCCCGGACATGTCGATTTTACGTACGAAGTCTCGCGAGCGCTCAAGGCCTGCGAAGGCGCTATTCTGGTCGTGGATGCTTCCCAGGGAATCGAAGCGCAGACGATCTCCAACCTGTACCTGGCGCTCGGACATGACCTGGAAATCATTCCGGTGCTGAATAAAGTCGATCTGCCTAATGCGCGGCCCGACGAAGTAGCCCAGTCCATTGAAGAGTTAATTGGCGAGCCCGCAGAAGACATCCTGCGCATTAGCGCGAAGACGGGGGAAGGGGTGCCTGAGCTCCTGGAGCGCATTGTGCAGCGCATCCCACCGCCCAAAGGCGATCCGGAAGCTCCGCTGCGTGCCCTGGTATTTGATTCGGTCTTTGACACGTACCGGGGGGCAATCGTCTACGTGCGCGTGTTTGACGGTACGTTGAAAACCGGGGAGCGTATCCAGTTCATGTCGAACGGCCGTGAATATGTAGCCGAAGAAGTGGGCATTCTGAGGCTGGAACGCCAGCCAGTAGAAATGTTGCGGGCCGGTGAAGTAGGATATGTGATCGGCTCGATCAAAGACATTCGCTCTGCGCGCGTGGGCGATACGATAACCCAGGCGCGCCGTCCCGCTCGTGAACCCATTCCCGGGTTCCGGCAGGTCAAACCGATGGTCTTCAGCGGGGTCTTCCCCACAAACCCCGATCAGTACGAAGACCTGCGGGCTTCCCTGGAAAAGTTGCAATTGAATGATGCTTCGCTGACATTCTCACCCGAGACCTCGGCCGCGCTGGGCTTTGGCTTTCGCATCGGCTTTCTGGGATTGCTTCACATGGAGATCGTGCAGGAGCGTCTGGAGCGTGAGTTCGGACTGGACATCATTACCACCGTGCCCAACGTCGAATATCAGGTAGTGCTTCGCTCCGGCGAGGTGATTACGGTGGATAACCCCAGCAAAATGCCAGAAGCCGGTAAGATTGCCGAAATTCGCGAACCCTACGTGCGGGCCGACATCATTACTCCGACCGAGTACATTGGTCCCTTGATGCAGCTTTGCCAGGACCGGCGGGGGATCTATCGTAACCAGGTCTACCTGGATCGCACGCGCGTCAATCTGCAGTATGAACTTCCTCTGGCAGAGATTGTCTTCGACTTTTATGACAAGCTTAAAAGCGTCAGCCGAGGATATGCGTCGTTCGACTACGAAATGCTGGACTATCGGCCCAGCGATCTGGTGCGCCTCGATATTTTGATCAACGGTGAACCGGTTGATGCGCTTTCAACCATTGTGCACCGGAGCAAAGCCTACGAAGTGGGACGAAAACTGACGCAAAAGCTTCGGGAGCTGATTCCACGGCAGCTATTTGACGTGGCGATTCAGGCAGCCATTGGCTCGCGGGTCATTGCGCGCGAGACAATCAAGGCACTTCGCAAGGACGTAACCGCCAAATGCTACGGCGGCGACGTAACGCGTAAGCGTAAGTTGCTGGAACGCCAGAAGGAGGGGAAAAAGCGCATGAAACAGGTAGGACGGGTAGAGGTGCCTCAGGAAGCGTTTCTGGCCGTGCTTTCGGTGGGAGACTAGGACAATGAAAAGCCTGATAGGCTACGGCGTGGGATGGGGCGGCAGGCTGCTTGGCTTGCTGCTGGTAGGCGTTGCGGCAGCCCAGGAACAGGAAATAGACCATCTCCTGCAGCGCATTCAGGCGCAACGGGCGCTTGTGTGGACCTATCGGGCAGCCTGGCTCAAACAGCAGGCGGCCAAATGGACCACCCTGTTGCCACCGCGTCCACCGGAGCTATTGCCCGTTACGCTCTACCAGCGCTACCCGGCCCTGAGTCGTCTGCTAAGGCAGGACTCCTCCCGACAGCCACGCAGGCCCCGCTTTACCCTGACGCGGTGGCGGGTCGTGCGACGCTTCGAGCAACGCTGGTTTCAGCGACGATTCGGCCAGGAAGGGTGGGCTTACCTGGGAAGCAATAGCTGGACGCCGCTGGACACGCTCCGGACTGCGGAGCTTCGGGCTCGCCTGCAGGCGCATTTTGGGAATCCAACGCGCACGCTGGCTGAAGTCGATCTTTTTCGGCGCCGCCCGCGTGATGAGTACATTCAGTTCGAGTACTGGCTGGTCCTGAACGACTCGATCCCGTTCCGCATTATGGATGTGAACGGGCCTTTAGAGCGAGGTCTGGTGGTAGCAAGTGCGCCGCGTTATCGTGATCAACTCTGGCAGATCCGTCAGGCACTGCTGGGACGGTTGATCGACGATCCAAAACGGGCCCCGTTTGTGGATTATTACTACCAGCCTGAGACCGATACCTGGTATCTGACAGGCTTTGATGGGCAGCACTTTTTCCTTACGCCTATTCGGCGGCCTGCCCGAATTCTCGGGCGGCCGCGTCTGTCAGACGTTCATTGAACCGGAAGCGTTTTGTAGCGTTTTCCCGACGTTATTCAGACCAAACCCCACCGAGCCTTGGCAGCGACGCGTTCCGAATCGACCACAAAACAGCGTACCCGTAAGCCACGGAGTAAGATTAAGGGGGCATCCGCTCCTTCGGCGGATGGTCAGGCCCGGCCTTCCAAAAGCAAGTTGCGCGAGTGGATTGAGGCGTTGGGCTTTGCGCTGGTGGTGATGCTGGTTGTGCGTACGTTTCTGTTTGATCTCTTCCGCATCCCCACGCCGTCGATGGAAAAAACGCTGCTGGTAGGGGATTATCTATTTGTCTCCAAGCTGCACTATGGGGTGCGCACGCCCATCTCTCTCGGTATCCCCTTTACCAAAATCTATCTGAAGGGCGTTACGCTGCCGCACACGCGCTTGCCTGGATTTACGGAGATTCAGCGAGGGGATATAATTGTGTTTAACTATCCGCCAGAGGAGGATCTACCGGTTGACCGCAAGACGCATTACATCAAGCGGGTGGTCGGGTTGCCAGGCGACACGCTCTGGATTCAGGACAAAGTGGTCTATGTCAACGGTGAGCCCCAGCCGCTTCGCCCTACCATGCAGCAGTACTGGCGGGTGATCAAAAGCGATCCACGCATTATGCTTCCAGAAGTGCGTCTGGCTGAACTGGGCATTGAAGAGGTGCAGCCAACGCCTGATCCGCGCCAGGTGCTGGTCATGGCTACACCCGAGGCGGCAGAAGCTATTGCGCAGTGGCCCTATGTCGAACGCGTGGAACCCCTGGTCATTCCTCGGGGAAGTACCTACAATGACTTGATGTATCCGCCCGGCATGGGCTACTCGCCGGATAATTATGGTCCGGTGGTTATTCCTGCCCGTGGACAGACCATTACGCTAACAGAGGAAAACTGGCCCATTGTGGAGCCCGTAATCCGGCGCTACGAGGGACATACAACCGGTCGCCAGCAGGATGGTACGTTTTTGATTGATGGCCGTCCAACGGCCACCTACACCTTCCGCCAGGATTATTACTTTGTCATGGGCGACAACCGAGACAATTCGGAGGACAGCCGTTTCTGGGGATTCGTGCCCATGGATCATGTGGTCGGAAAAGCCCTCTTTATCTATTTCTCATGGGATAGCCGGCACCACCTGCCGCGCCTGAACCGACTCTTCAAACCGATTCGCTGACGGGCCGTGAGGGGGGGGCAGGAAAGGAAGGTCTCGGAGGTGCAAACAGACGGCGCGTCCGCACGGCCTGTCCCATGGTGGCAGCGCATGCGGGACTGGCTGGCCGCGCTGGGATTGGCCGTGGCGCTCGCTCTGCTCATTCGCATTTTTGTGCTGGAAGCCTATCGCATTCCTTCGCCTTCTATGGAGCAGACGTTGCTTGTAGGAGACTTTGTACTGGTCTCCAAGCTCCACTACGGCCCTCGCATGCCCATGTCACTAGGATTGCCCTTTACGGCGTGGTATGTCCCCGGCGTTGAGCTGCCCTATCTCCGCCTGCCCGGACTGACAGGGATTCGGCGCGGCGATGTGGTCGTCTTCAATTACCCGGTCGAGACAGGTCCCATTGACCGCAAGACGCATTACATCAAGCGGGTGGTCGGGCTGCCAGGCGACACGCTCTGGATTCAGGACAAAGTGGTCTATGTGAACGGTCGCCCCTTTCCCGATCCTGATCTGGTGCAACGGCGCTGGATGCTCCAACTGCGCCCGGGCGCCCAGCTTTCGCTCGATTCGCTGCAAGCGATGGGGGCCCGCAACGTTTCGCGTTCGGCTTATCGGGCGGGGCTCCTGTTTTTTGACGCGACGGTAGCGGTTGCTCGCCATATTGCCGGCTTTGCTGAAGTCGATACGCTTCGGCCCTACTCCGCCGCGGCATTATTGCAAGGAGCAGCCGCGCAGAAAGCTCGTCGAGAGGAGGGCTGGGGGCCTGTCTATATTCCTGGACGTGGCGATACGCTCTACCTGACGCTCCGTACGTGGCCTTTCTATCGGGAGCTCCTTCTACGTTTTGAAGGATACCAGATCTATCCCCGGCCTGACGGTACGTTCCTGATCAATGGCCGGCCTGGTCGCTCCTGCGTGATCCGCCAGGATTATTACTTTGTTATGGGAGATAACCGCGATAACTCGCTTGACAGTCGGGCCTGGGGGCTCGTTCCTGCCGATCACATCGTAGGGAAAGCCCTGCTCATTTACCTTTCCTGGGATCCTGAGCAGCATCGGATTCGCTGGAACCGTCTCTTTCGCCCTGTGCACTAACGAGCCGCATTGCTGCTTGGAAAGCCTATCTGAGGGTTGGGAATGGTTTTCGCACTTCCAGAGTGCAGGAGCTCTGTAATCCGGGTAAACCGATGCGAGCGTTCTATCTGCTATGGCTACCGTCGGTTCGGCCTAAGTGGGGACGGTTACGTTTTTACCTGTTGCTGGCCGGATGGTATCTGTTGATCGTAGGAATTATCTGGATCATCGGGCACTATTGCTGAGCCTTCAGCGTGAGGTTCCCGCACGCGTTTCCCGCAGCCGATCAAAGAACTCCTGCTGCGGCGTTCCCGGAGGCACGTCGTAAGGATGCGCCGGCAGCTCCACGCGTTTCAGTACGGGGTACCGTTTCTTAAAAAGAAAAGGGCGAGGACGGCCTACAGGATCTTCGCCGATGACGAGAACCGTCGTGCCCTGTTTGATAATTTTACCCTTCCGCGATTCAATTCCGGTGCCCCCTGCTGTGGTTTGCCAGGGATCTGCCCAGTAGAAGACCCATCGGGCGTCGGCATCAATGAGCCGCACGCAGCCGTGACTGGCCGGCCCGCCCGTTGGCATTGGATACTGGTGGACGTGAATGCCACGGGCATCATGGAAGTTAAAGACCCAGTACATCTCCCAGGGTTCGCCTGGAGGGCTCAGAGATGAAATGCGGTATTCTTCTTTCCAGTTGAAGTTGAAACGACCGTTTGGCGTGGGGTTTTCTGGAGCACCGGTGTTGATAACGCCCCAGCGGACCAGTTTTCCGTATTCGTAGGCGCCGAAAGCCTGGATCGATTTGTCCATAATGAACAATTTGTCAAAGTCGCGACCGCCTGGATAGTAGCGCGGAAACGGCGAATAGGCCCGGAAATCCAGGTCAAACTGGTTCGGAATAACCAGCGTGTCGCCAATTTTCAGGTTGCGGATAAGCACGCGGTTCAGTAGCTCTACCAGACGCGCGCGTTTTTTTCCGAGCGCGAGGTCTCCATCGCCCAGCACCTTGTAGAGCGTATTGCGGGCCAGTACGTTGTTGCCTGAGCTATGGTGCAAGATATAGTAGTGATACTGCACCTCGGGAATCGCATCGAGGTCCTCGTTCTGGTGCTCCAGAATATCTTCCAGAGCCGTCTGATTGATGTAGTCCTGGGCCCATATCATCTGCGGCTGCAAAGCCAGCGCCAGCAACAGCAGTCCCAGTATACCGCGATACATAGTAAACTTCAGCATGTTTTTTCTTGCCAATTCCTGAACAAAGCAGGTGCAATGGCTTCAGTTCCCTTTCATGGGGCGCGGCATCCCTCGGTTTGCAACTTTTCAATGGCTTCCGGGATGCCCAGCACAATCAAAATGTCATCGGCCTGCAGGCGAGCGTCTGCTCCAGGATTATACCGAATAGCTCCTGTCTGGCCGTCGACGATGGCCACTACGATTGCGTTGTAGCGCTGGCGAAAGTTACTTTCGGCCAGCGTTTTGCCGGCCAGGGGCGCGCCCGCTTCAATCCGAATTTCTTCCATCTGGAGTCCCAGCGCTCCGGTTCCCAGAACTCGTTCCATAAACGCATCAACATGCGGACGCAACACAACCTGAGCCATGCGATCGGCCCCAACCTCACTGGGAGCGATCACTTTATTGGCGCCAGCGCGCAGCAGTTTGCGCATATTTTTGTGATCATTTGTGCGCGCCAGAATGAAAACGTTGGGATTCAGTTCGCGGGCCAGAAGGGTAACAAACACGTTCGCGCTGTCGTCTGCTAGCGCCAGGATGAGGGCGCGTGCCCGGTCGATGCCTGCCTGACGAAGCGTTTCTTCCTCCTCGGCATCGCCTGCCACAAAGACCAGGTGGGCTGCGCGCAGTTCTTCCAGCTCTTCAGCAGCGCGCTCAATGACGACAACCGGTCGGCCTGCCTGCAGCAGGTCTTCCACAATCCGCTTCCCAACGCGTCCGTAGCCGCAAACAATAAAGTGGTCATGCATGGCTCTGAGTTTTCGACGAAGATAGCGATCGCGGAGGGCGGTATTGCTCAGAATAAACTGTACCATACGGGTCGCAATAAAAGCGACCGTACCAATGCCTGCCAGCGCGACAAGTACGGTAAAAAGTCGACCAGCCTCCGACAGGGGACGAACCTCTGAAAAGCCAATGGTCGTGAGCGTGATGAAGGTCATGTAGAAGGCCTCGATCCATGTCCACCCTTCAATAATGCGGTACCCCATGGTACCGCCCAGCATGATGAATACCAGCAGCAGCGAGCCCAGCAGAATCTCACGCCGCTCTGCCTCTGCATGGACGATCCAGTGTAGCAGGCGCTCAAAGAAACGGTTGAGCGAAGACATGGGGCTTCATGGCTGGGGCGTCAGCGAAAAAACACGGGCATGCCAGCTCTGGCCAGCCGGTTTCTCGAAGGCTCCGCGGCGCAGTTCTCCCACGGTCGTCAGCGACAGATCGAACACCGGCGTTGCTGCGGTAACCTGTCCCGCCGCAATCAGGCGGCGAAATTGGGCGCGGGTAGCATGCTGCACGGTACCTTCCGCGTCTCGGTAGAAGATAACGAGGGGGGACAGCCAGGTAATACCCAGGGCCTGCCCGGCTGCGTTGACGGCTCGTGTGGCTGCATCAATGCTGCATCCGGAAATCTCACCGTTCGGTACGTAACCGGCCAACAGCAGAAAGCGCTGGTGCAGCATTGCTGCTTGGCCGTGCACTGGCAGGCCGTGAGCCTGCCAGCTTGCTAAAAAGGGTTGAAGGGAGGCAAGCAGCGTCTGCGTTTCCGTTGGCGATAGCGATCGACTGGCAGCAAAGATCCACAGGCGGGCTTCATCGGGGAATGCTGCAAACAACTGCATGGTTGGCGTTACCTTCGGCTTGCAAACAGCACTATTTAACGCTAACCTGTACAGGGAGATCACTCGGCATTTTCCAGGTTGACGTCGTCGTTAAGGGAGAGTTGCTGAATGCGCAGTTCGGCTGTTCGGAGCTGCTCCAGGCAGTAACGCGCTAACTTGAGGCCTTCTTCGTAGGCCAGAATGGAGGCTTCCAGGTCTAACTGGTCGCCTTCCAGATGCTCTACGATCTGCTTCAGGCGCGCCAGCGCCTCTTCAAAAGAAAGCGGAACGTCAGCGGGTGTGGAGGGAGTGTCCATTATAGCTGGGGGTGTTTGCTTGCGAACCGGAGAAAATATGCAGTAGCTTCGACAGGAACGCAAGCGGCTGGAACGATGGATCTGGGTTTACGCGAAAAAGTAGCGATTGTAACCGGAGCAAGTCGCGGCATTGGGCAGGGAATCGCGCGAAGTCTGGCAGCGGAAGGGTGCCGGCTGGTGCTCTGCGCTCGAGGGGCTGAGGACCTGGAAGCTACAGCCAACATGCTTCGGGCGCAGGGTGCTGAGGTTGTTACCTTAACGCTGGATGTAACGCATCCAGAAGCAGGAGAACGTCTGGTGCAAGCGGCTCGCGAGCAGTTTGGGCGGGTAGATATTCTCGTGGGTAATGCCGGTGGTAACCGACGTGGCTACTTTGAAGAGACTTCGGAGGCCGACTGGTCGGCGTTGATTGAACTCAATCTGCGGGCGCATCTTCGATGCGCCCGGGCTGCAATTCCGGTGATGAGGGCGCTTGGCGGAGGCGCTATTGTATTTATCGCGTCAATCTTCGGGCGCGAAGCAGGCGGTCCCGGACTGTCTATCTACAACAGCACTAAGTCGGCGCTAATAAGCGCTGCTAAGATCCTGGCGCTGGAACTGGCGCCCTACAACATTCGGGTCAACACCGTCGCGCCTGGTTCCATTCGTTTCCCTGGAGGAAGCTGGGATCGGCGTTTGCAGGAAGATCCGGAGGGCACGCGTCAATTTATTGCGCAGAACATTCCCATGGGACGGTTTGGCACCGTGGAAGAAGTAGCCGACGTGGTGACGTTTCTTGTGTCGGAGCGGGCCCGCTGGGTAACAGGCGCCTGCATTAATGTGGACGGCGGACAGTCTCGTTCATTGATATGAAGGCGGGCAAAGGACACTGAAATGGGGCTATAGAAAGGAGGGGAATGGCCGATTCTTATGACCAGGACCGATTCGCCAAGTGATAACCAGTCAGCCCCATGTCGGAAGAACGGCCTCGTCCCAAGTCGGCATCTGCATCCTCTATCTCAGAGAATGGAGCAGCTTCTGAGGAATTTTCGCCTCTGGATCTAAGCGATCCCGTGGTGATCATGCTCCTGTTCCAGGAGCTGGTTCGGGAAGAACAGGTGCGCAGGGCCTGGGAACGGTGGCGTCAGCAGCAGGAAGGCGGAAGGCGGGCGTTATGGCGCGTGCTGGCAGATCTTGAAGAAATCAATCCGGAGGTCGTCTACGCTACGGCTGCCGAAGTTTATGGTTTTAAAACGGCCCAGCTCCAGCGCGATCAGGTAATGCGTTTTATCCGAGAGCAAAAACAACGCTTTACCCAGGATCAGTGGCGCTGGATGCGACGCGAGCGGGTGTTGCCCATCGGGCAGGAAATGGATCCTGAACGGAACGTTATGCGCTGGGTGCTGGCCACGCACGATCCAACGCGTCCGGATTTGCACCGGAAGCTTGCCCGTTTAGGGCTGGATCGCTTTGAATTGCGCTATGCGCCCGCTTCAACGATCGATCAGATCTATGAAGAGGCCTTTCCTCATCGCAACGAATATCTGGAGCGCGTGCAGCAGGAGGGCGAGGCACTGGACCTGGGCATGAGCTATGAAGAAGAGGGCGGGTTGATTGATGAGGAGTCGCTGGAAGCCGAGATCAATCGCTCCAAGCTCATCAATCTCTTTGAAGCAACGCTGGTCGAAGCCGTCCGCCAGGGCGCCTCAGACATCCACATCTTCCCGAACCACGAGCGGAAGGTAGAAATTCACTTCCGGTTAGATGGAGAACTGCACTGCTGGCATGTTGAGGACAAGGTGCACCCGGAAGCTTTTTTAGCTGTAGTGAAAGACAAAGCGGGAGGCGTGGATCGCTTTGAGCGAGAGAAAGCCCAGGATGGTTTTATTCAGCGCTGGATCGACGACCACCTGATCCGCTTCCGCGTCTCCGTACTGCCTATTGCAACGGCCAGCTTTGACGTGCGAGCGGAGTCGATTGTCATTCGCGTGCTGGACGATCGCAAGGTCATCAAGGATTTGCGCCTGCTGGGACTTTCCGATCGGGCTTTAGAGCGTTTTGAATGGGCAATTCGCCAGCCCTATGGGATGGTGATCGTTACCGGTCCTACCGGCAGCGGTAAAAGCACCACCCTCTACGCCGCCCTCCACCAGGTCGTCAGCCCGCGCAAGAATGTGTTGACGGTTGAAGACCCGGTTGAATACATCATTCCGGGCGTGCGTCAGATCAAACTCAGCCATAAGCTGGGGCTGGAGGATGCGCTGCGCGCCATTTTGCGGCACGACCCCGACATTGTCATGGTAGGCGAGATGCGCGACCGGCAGACGGCCGAGCTGGCCATCAAGCTGGCCAACACGGGGCATTTGACGTTTTCGACGCTGCACACGAACGATGCGCCCAGTGCGGTGAGCCGGCTCTACAAGATGGGGATTGAGCCGTTTTTGATTGCCTATGCGATTAACCTGGTGGTGGCGCAGCGCCTGATCCGAAAAGTCTGTCCCCAATGCCGGGTGCCCGATCCCGACCCTGATCCCGTGTTGCTGGCGCGGCTTGGTTTTACAGAGGAGCAGATAGCCCGGACTACTTTTTACAAAGCCGGCCACAGCCCGCGGTGTCCGGTCTGCAAAGGGGTTGGTTACAAGGGCCGACGGGCCATTACCGAAACGCTCTGGTTCTCGCGCGCCATCCGCCATATGATCGTAGCAGCCCGGGAGGCTATCGACGAGGATGCGCTCCGGGAGCAGGCCATCAAAGAAGGCATGCAGACGCTGCAGGAGGCCGCTCGCGAGGTTGTGCTGGCCGGCGAGACGACCATTGAGGAAATGATGGCCACTGTAGCTTTTGAAGGATAGGAAGCCCTAGCGTTTGACCTCAAGGCCCAGTATCCAGCGGAACCGCAAGGCGTCGCGCTGGCCAATAAGGTCAGGATTGCTGACCCACAGGGGAAGACGCAGGTGAACGCGTACATGCTGCAGCAGCTCGGACTGAGCTGCCCAGCGCGTCAGGCCGGGCAGTTCGTCCAGGTTATAGGCGAGGCCTACGCCAGCATCAGCCAGAAACCGATTCCAGGCAAAGATGTAGCGATCGCGAGCCTGGGCGGGATCGGTGAACCAGGTCTGGCCTATGCTCAGGAATCCTTCAAAGCGGAGGGGACGCAAAAGCGCATGCGTAAACGGGCGGCCGTAGGCCACCACACGCCCTGCGACCAGAACGTTTCCCTGCAGGCGAAGCGGATCCTGAAGTTCTGGGCTCCAATAGGCAACAGGGCCCGCTACTGCTAAGGGAATCAGATGGAGCGAGCGGCGGGCATTGTTAAAGAGGGCGGCGATTGTGCGAAAGCCTGCATGCCGCCAGGCTGTTTCAACCGAGGCGCTTCCCAGCCGGAAAACGCGACTGAACGGCAACTGTCCACTTCCTCGTGCGAGCGTGCCGTGCAGAATCACGCCGAAAGAGGCGGGTCGCGTCAGATGCCAGGATACATCCACCATGCTCCGCAGGGCGCCCCGGCCTTGCTGTCCTTCGCCCATTTCGAGGGCTACTGTCAGGTGTAGCCGTGGCCGTTCTAAACGGTAAGCCAGGCGGGTCCAGGCTAAATGGTTACGGGGCATCCAGGCGAGCGTTCGTTCAAAGGTAAAGGCGCGGTTGCTCGGGACGTACTGGTGGACAAGGCCCAGTTCGATGCTTCCGTAGTCGTGCCCTAATGCCGCCCATCGGCCCAGCGTATGCGTGAGCAGCAGGCGGTTTTCCATGACGCCCAGATGTTTTTCAAGCTGCACGTGCCATCGCGTGCGCGGCCCCAGCCGATCGCTGTAGCGCACCACGTAGTCGATACCAGTCCACCAGGCGTTGCGGCCTTGAATTCCGGGGCGTTCAGGGCGACGGCCGTTGCTCAGCAGCACCAATGGCCAGAGTTTGAGCGTCAGCAGGGTTTCATGACGGTCGAAAAAGTAACGGCCGCGGAGTTGCCATCCCAGGCCAGCTCCAAAATCGTACGCATAGGTGAGCAGCGGACGCCATGAGGCCCTGTAGGCGGTCCAGTCGAAGGCGAGGGGCTGCAGAAAATCCAGCCGAAGAGGAAAAGGCCAGGTATTGTTCAAGCGGTTGTGGTCGGGCGTTCGCTGAAGCGGGTCCAGTTCGGCGCGTACCACACGGGCCGGCAGCGTGAGCGTCAGGGTATAGGTGGGAAACGTCCACAGCCACGGACGGGCCACTACCCAGTTCGCGGGAACCGGCTTATGGCCCTGCGCCAGTCCAAGCGGGATATGCACCCACTGCGTCGTGCCGTTGGCAAGCGTCAGGCGCACGTCAACTGGCAGAAACATAGCGCCTCGGCGGCGAAGCCGCAGCGTAACCTGCCATCCTGTTGAGGTAGGGCGCTGCGTAACGGCATCCAGGGCATCGTCATACGTGTAGGTGGTATTGGTCAGTTGCTCGAAAAACCAGTCCAGGCGCATGCCACTGACCTGTTCGGCCACTTTTTCGACATCATAGGGGTTGGGATGGCGCAGGCCATAGGTTCGGAAGTAGGCCTGTAGGAATGCGTCGCGTAGCGAATCAGAAATCACGTAGCCCAGCAGGTCGAGTAGCATCTGGCCTCCGGGATAGGAAGCTATGCTGTAGGCTATGTTGGAGGCGAACCAGTCCGCGGGGGTGTTCAGGCGTTCGAACAATCCCATCTGTTGGAGCCGCACGACGCTGAGCGCGGCGTTTCGATGGTCGGGTTCCTGGCCCAGCAGGTGAGCGACTGCCTCGGTGGTCGCCCAGCTCGTAAAGCCTTCGTCCATCCAGGCGTAGGCGTTTTCATTGGAGGCCAGCACGCCATAGAACCACTCGTGTGCGGCTTCGTGGGCAGTTACGCCCAGCAGAGAAAGTGGACTGCGGCGCCCTGTGATGAAGTTAATCATGGGATATTCCATGCCGCCGTCGCCTGCCTGCACGACCGTGAACTGAGGATAAGGGTAGCGACCAAAGCGCCGGCTAAAGTAGCGAATGAGCCAGGGCACCCACTGCCGCATGGGTTGCCAGCGCGCTGCTACGTCGGGCTGGAAAAGCAGGTGATAGACCACCCCGAGGCTATCGTCACGCCAGGTTTCATGGATGTAGTCCGGATCGGCTGCCCAGGCAAAATCGTGGACGTTTTCAGCGCGGAAGTGCCAGGTGAGGGAGTCGCCCGGAGTGCAGCGCAGACCAGCTTCGCGCGGGTCGAAACGACTCCAGCCCTGATCGGTGATGTGGTCGTACCCATGGCCTACCTCATCGGCGTTGAGCAGCACGCCGGTTGCGGCGATGGTGTAGCAGGCAGGGAGCGTGATGCGAACGTCAAATGTGCCGAAGACACCGTAAAACTCGCGTCCAATATATGGGTCGGGATGCCAGCCGCGTCCGTCGTAGGCAGCAATTTTAGGATACCACTGGCTCATGGAGAAGTCGATGCCTTCGGCGTTGTCGCGACCGCTACGGCGCGTCTGGAGAGGGACTTGTGAATGGAAGCGGAGGGTAAAGACAGTAGAGTCGCCGGGCGCCAGCGGCCGGATCAGTTCAGCCTTCAGCACCGTGTCGGTGATGCGAAAGGCCAGGGGTTGTCCCTCCTGGGCTAGATGGGTAATGCGGTGGAACCCACGCGTTTCTGGACCAAGCTGCCATATTCTGGGAACTACGCGCCGGTCTGGATCGGGCAGATGGCGGTTGCGCTCGGCCATCATGGACTGCGGGTGAAACGCATTGAAGTACAGGTGAAAAAAGACGTGATAGAGCGTGTCGGGCGAATGGTTATAGTAGACGATCTGCGCAAAGCCACGCAGGCGATGATGTTCGGGATCCAGGCGGATGTCCATTTCATAGTGCACCTGCTGCTGCCAGTCGGGCGAGGTCTGCGCGAACGTGGGAGCCGTTACGGCCAGAAATACAATCAGAGATACCCGGACGGTCTGTGCGTCTGGATGCATTGTTTTATATCTGTCGGGTTGCAACAGACTGGCTGAAAAGATACGGTGTTGTCTACATTTTTGCCCGAACTCCCGGAAGCGGGTAGCGTTCAGAAACAGGTGCGAAATTCGTAAGCTTGTAAACCAGTAATTATGTCCAAAACAACTGCTGTTTGTCCGGCCTGTGGTGCCCGTCTGAAGGAAGGGGCTGTGGTTTGTGATCTGTGTGGCATGTCGGTGCGGCAGGATCCGGCCGTGCTGGTTTGCCAGGCATGCGGACATGCCAACCCGGCGGGGGCTCGTTATTGCAACCAGTGTGGAGCGACCTTGCCGGGCGTGCGGCCGCTGGCTCCTCATGAGCGCCCTGCTGCTCCGGCAGCAGCTTCCGCCGCAAAAGCGTCCGGGAGAGCGGCGACATTGCGGCCAGTGCATGTGGTTTTCATTGTAGTGGGAGGGGTGTTGCTGGTGGGTGCTTTATACCTGATTACCCTGGTCAGTGGGGGACGCGGCGGGCTGCCGCCGGCCGGAGCTGCTACCCAGCCGGCGACGCTTCCTCTTCCAGAACCTGGACCCATTCCTGCGGCTGTGGCGGATCAGGTGGCGGCGTTGGAAGCGGAGATTGCCCGGTTGGAGGGGACGGCCCGGCTGGAAAAACAGCAGGCCCTGGTGAACCTGCTGATCGGGATTGGTCGCCCTGATCGCGCAGCGCTTATTCAGGAAGAGATCGCGCGTCGTCTGGATACACCAGAGGCCTGGCGACGGGCAGGCAATCTGTTCTATGATTGGATGGAAATGGTCGATGGACCGGCTAAAACGGCGCTGGCCCGTCGCGTTATAGCAGCTTATCAGCGCGTGCTTGACAAAGAACCAGACAACCTGGACGTGCGGGCCGATATGGCCATTGCCTATCTTTATGACCCGGACAATCCGATGGAGGCGGTGCGCCAGACGCGGCTCGTGCTGGCGCAAGATTCTACCCACATCCAGGCAAATTTTAACCTGGGCATCATGTTGCTGCAGATCAACCGGCTTGAGGAGGCGCGCGCCCAGTTTGAAAAGGTGCAGCGGCTGGTTGGTCCGCGTTCTCCCCTTTATGCCCAGGCTGATACAATTTTGCAGTTGATTCGTCGCTTGCAAACTACCGATGCGACACCATGAACCTGCTTTTTACGGAAGAAGAGCTGAACCGAGTTAAAGAGGCTGTTGCCGCCGCTGAACAGCAGACGGCAGGCGAGATCGTTCCGGTGATTGTGCCGCGTAGCGGTACGTATCCTGAGGCGGTATGGAAGGGAGCGCTACTGTTGATGTTCCCGGTGCTGGTGGTGGCTCTGGTGTTTGACTTTATCTACCAGGGCTGGGGACTGACATGGCTGCATACAGGGTGGGGAGTTGCGTTGCTTACGTCTCTGGCGGGTATAGTGGGCGGTTTGCTGGCGGCGTACGTGGCGCCCGTGCAGCGTTGGCTGGTAAGCGAGGCGCGGATGGCTGAACAGGTACATTTGCGGGCATTACAGGCGTTTGTCGAGGAAGAAGTGTTCAACACGCGAGATCGCACGGGTATTCTGATTTTTGTCTCGCTTTTTGAGCACTGGGTGGAAGTAATTGGTGATACAGGGATCAACCAACGAGTAGGACCAGAGGCGTGGGCAGAAGTTGTAGATCGAATTCGGAAGGGGATTCGCGAAGGCCGTCCCGTCGATGGCCTGGTGGCCGCTATTGAACAATGCGGCCAGTTGCTGGCCGCGCATGGGGTGGCGCTGCGCCCGGACGACACCAACGAACTGGCCGACGTGCTGCGCGTGCGCGGCCAGAAGAAAGGAGGACGACGACGGAAGCGTCGGCGGGGACGATAAGCTCAGCGAAGCGGTTCAATCTCCAGTACCAGACCGTCTGCGTCGCGCACGAACAGACGTTGATGCACTTCCTGGTAGGGGTAGCCTGCTGCGTCCAGCCGAGCCCGCAAGGCGTGCCAGTCGGTGGGGGGTAGGCGGAATCCCAGATGATGGATGCCTCCTCGGCCCGGAATAGTGGGATGGCTTAGCTCGGGCATTTCAATGAGTTCCAGTACTTCGCGGCCGTTGGCATCGGTCAACAGTGCCCGGCGACGGCCTTTACGGATGGGATCTTCTTCAATAACCCGCAAATGCAGGCCAATAAATCGGGTATAAAAATCCACCGCGGCGTCCAGTTGGGTCGTCATGATGGCCGCGTGGTCCAGGTGGACGGTCAGCGTTTCGTTGACGGTCGGCTTGACGTCGGGGCTGCGGGTCGGTTGCATGGTGCTCTGTTAGATGATCTATGAGGTTGCGGTTGGGTTCGTGCTAGCACGACGGTGTTGAAAGCGGCCTGGGTCGATGCCGAGCCGCTTCATTTTTTTGTAAAGCCCCTGTCGGGTTAGGCCCAGTGCCCGAGCTGCAGCGCTGATGCGTCCGCGATGGTCGGCCAGCACCTGTTCAATCAGAGCTTTTTCAGTGTCGGCCAGAATAGCCTCCAGGGGCTGGCTACTGTCGATAGCGGAGCGGACCAGAGGCGCTGTCGCATCACGTTGGGCGCGCTGCACGACCGGAGACAGATCTTTCAGATCAATGGTAGGAGCAGGCTCGCTCGCCACGAATACCAGCGCGCGTTCAATTTCGTTACGCAACTGGCGCACGTTTCCGGGCCAGTCGTAGCGCATGAGCGCCTCCATGGCTCGGCTGGTAATGGAAACGGCCGGCGCACCTGGCGGCCGCAACGTATTCAGAAAGTGCCGAACCAGGACCGGGATGTCCTCGCGGCGCTCGCGCAGGGGCGGAACGTACAGGGGAATCACGTTGAGTCGGTAGTACAGATCTTCTCGAAACTTACCCTCGCGCACGAGCGCCTCCAGATCTCGATGGGTTGCAGCAATGACGCGCACGTTAACGCGCACCGGGCGACGCGCTCCCAGCGGAAAGATTTCACCTTCCTGAAGGAAACGTAGCAGCTTAGGCTGAACTTCAAGGGGCAGATCACCAATTTCGTCGAGGAAAAGCGTGCCCCCATCGGCAGCCCGGATAACGCCGGGGTTCGCCTGCAAGGCGCCCGTGAAGGCGCCTTTTTCGTGGCCGAACAGGTGGCTGTCAATCAGCTCTGGCGGAACGTTGGCGCAGTTAAAGGCGATGAAGGGAGCCTCCCGGCGATCGCTGGTGGCGTGGACGGCGCGGGCAATCAACTCTTTGCCGGTGCCGCTTTCTCCCAGAATCAAAACGGGACTGTGGCTGCTGCGCACCCGGTAAATCTGGTTGACGAGGGCCCTCATGGTCGGGCTCGCATAAACAAGATCTTCCAGCGGAGACGGTTGGGTGTCCTCTGGCGCGTGTCCGTTGGCCAGTTCGCCAAACTGGCGGGCCCGTAGCAGGGCATGGTCCAGGGCTAACGCAACAACGGGAAGCCAGGGGCGCAGCCGCGCGACGATAGCCTGCCAGTCGGCATATTCGATTTCGGCTACCCGGGCTGCCATAAAGAAGACGGGGCCCGGCAGGGCGCGCAGTTGTAGCCAGGCGACGCCATCCTGATACGTCTGAGGTTTGTCTGGAGATGGGAAGGAAAGGGGGGCGGGAGCTTCACCATGGGCGCGAATAGAGGTCCACTCGCCCTCTGGCGTGTGTTGAAAGACAGCAAGCCATCGATCCGGCCAGAGCTGTTCCAGTACCTGTAGCCAGGCTTCTGCGACCAACTCAACGGAGAGGGCAGCTCGGGCCAGAACGTTGCCCAGTTGGGATTCAGGGGCCAGCGCAGCAGGTGATGCCTGGTGGGGAAGGTGTTGAAGCATATGGCGGGCCTGCTGGCCCCGGGAGGCTACGCCCAGTGCTTCGAACGTCTGCGCGGCTGCTTCCAGCAGCGAGCGCGCCTGAGCCGAATCGGTTGAGCGGACTAACTGGGCTACGGCCAACTGCATCTGTGCCGTGTGGTAGCGGTCGCCCAACAGCGAGTAGGCTGACAGCGCTTGTACATAATGGGCCCGCGCTTCATCCGGCTGGCCTTCGGCCTGCAGGCGCTCACCCAGCAGCCAGAAGCGCCAGGCAGCCCATGGAAGCAGGCTGAAGTAGTTGCTAAAGACTTCGGCCTGCTGCAGGAGCATCTGGGCCTGAGATAGCGCCTTTTCTGCCAGGGCAATCTGAGCCTGCACCAGGAGCGCCTCCAGTATTAGCGGCTCCAGGCCCAACTCCTGGGCGGTGCGATGGGCTCGGTCAGCCCATTCACGGGCTCGTGCGAGCTGGTTACGTCGCAGAAAATGCCGGGCCTGCAACAGGGCAGCGCGGGTCGCCAGCAACCGAGATTGTGCGGGTGCTGGCGTAGTCAACATGCGCTCCAGCAATTGCTCACAGGTGGTAAAGTCCTCCCGCAGCAGGGCCAGTTCGGCTGCCTCAAGCAGGATTGGATGAGCAACCAGGCGGGCATCGGAGCCTGACCAGCGTTGCAGCAGCCGGTCGATCTCGCGCCAGTGGCCTTGACGGCGCAGCGCTGCCAGACGGGCTGCGCGGGCCAGCCACAGCAAATGCGGAAGAGGTACGAGCCCAGAAAGTAACGCTTCTGCAGCTTCAACCGTCGCAAGGATTTCGGCTGGTGCCCCTCCCTGAACGTGTTTAAGCAGTGCCTGATAGGCAAGCGCACGACCCTTCAGCAAGGTGTCCCCGGTGCGCTCGGCCAGCGCTTGAAGCTGACGCAGGGCGCGTTCAGCCCGGTGATAGCGTCCGGTTAGCAGGGCTGCCTGAACACCCAGATCCTGGATCCAGCCGTCTGCCTGGAGGTCGGGCAACCGCTCCTTCAGAGCGGCTGCTTCATCCAGTGCTTGAAGCGCCAGCGCATATTCATCGATGGTCAGGTAGGCCAGTGCGCGTCCAAGCTGAACCCAGCAACGCCCTGCTGTATTGAGCTCCTGGTGAAAGAAGCGTTCTGCTTCCGCCAGGAGGTTAAAAGCACGCGTTCGTTCTGCTTCCAGGTTTTCTGGCCAGGCATGAAGCCATCCCAGCCAGAGGGCCACCTCAGCCCGGACGGCTGGCGACAGATGCTCACGTAGCGTAGAAACGTCAAGCGGCTTTAGCAGCCGATAGGCACTGGACACATCACCCTGGCGCAGCAATCGTACGCGCGCCAGCAGGGCTCGCAGGATAGGCTGCGGTGAGTCGGCCGGTGCCGATCCGGCCGGTAGCGGCTCAATGAGCGGACTTAGCATGCGGGCCACCTCACCGCTGCGCCCTTCGGCCAGCAGGCTGCGTGCCAGTGCTATGGTTTGCGTGTGCTGCACGGTAGCTTACCGGGCCAATTACATCCAGCCAAGCGTCAGCCGAGCCTCGTCAGACATGCGCTCAATCGTGTACGGAGGATCAAAGGTTAGTTCAACCCGCGCATCCTTAACCCCGGGTACTTCCTGCAGGCGCATTTCAACCTGCCCCGGTAGCGTACCGGCTACCGGGCAGCCCGGAGCCGTTAGCGTCATTTTGACGTAAACCGTCCGGTCCTCAAAGATGCGAATCTCATAGATCAGACCCAGATCGTAAATGTTAACAGGAATCTCTGGGTCATAGATGCTCTTGAGCGCCTCGATGACAGCCTGCTCTAGCTCCTTATCTCCAGGCTGGTTGTCAATGGCTACGTAGGCGGACATTGCCTTGCCATTTGGTTAGTTGTGAGAGGTCTGCAAATATGCCTGTGCATAACGACGCATCTGCTCAATCATGGCAGCCAGCCCGTTTTTGCGGGTGGGTGACAGATGCGCCTTCAGGCCAATTTCGTCCAGGAAGTCCAGCCGAGCATTCACGATAGCTTCCGGGGGCTGCCCCGAAAGCACGCGAATCAGCAGGGCTACCAGCCCTCGGGTGATCAGGGCATCGCTATCCCCCTTGAAGTAAAGGCGACCCTCTCGAAACTCAGGCCGGATCCATACCTGGGATTGGCAGCCATGAATCCGGAATGCGTCGGTTTTGTATTCCGGCTCAATAGGCGGAAGCGACTTACCCAGTTCAATGAGGTACTCATATTTCCCCATCCAGTCGTCGAAGAGGGCAAACTCTTCGACGATCTGTTGCGCACGGGCTTCAATGGTATCGTTGCCAGGCGTAGCCATAGCTCAACGAAGCAGGCGAACCACGCGATAGAGCGCTTGAACCAGCGCGTCGATTTCTTCGCGCGTGTTGTAAAGCGCCAGCGAAGCACGGATTGTACCGCTCAGGCCCAGCCGGTCCATAAGTGGTTGGGCACAGTGATGGCCTGTGCGTACGGCAATGCCCATTTGATCCAGCAGCGTGCCGGCATCATAGGGGTGCACGCCGTCAAGCACAAAGGAAAGGACACTGACTTTATGGGGCGCCGTCCCGATTAATCGGAGGCCCGGCACTTCCTGCAGGCGCTCGGTAGCGTAGCGTAGCAGCTCGTCCTCGTAGCGGGCTATAGCAGCGCGATCCAGTCCGTTCAGGTACGTGACGGCCGCTCCCAGGCCAATGGCTCCGGCTATATGGGGCGTTCCGGCTTCGAACTTATAGGGCAGCCGGTTATAGGTAGTGCGCTCAAAGGTAACGCGCTCAATCATGTCGCCGCCGCCCTGGTAGGGCGGCATCGCTTCAAGCAGTTCGGCCTTGCCGTAGAGAATGCCGATGCCCGTCGGGCCATACATTTTATGGCCAGAGAAGCAGTAAAAGTCGCAGTCCAGCTCAGCCACGTTCACCTCCAGGTGCTGCACCGCCTGCGCTCCGTCGATCAGCACCGGAATGCCCCGGGCATGTGCCATCTGGATAATTTCCCGGACGGGATTGACCGTTCCCAGCGCATTCGATACGTGGGCGATGGCTACCAGGCGCGTGCGCTCGCCCAGCATATGCTCCAGCGCTTCCAGATCGAGCACGCCCTGCTCATCGACCGGTACGACGCGCAAATGCGCGCCTTTTTCTTCGCAGAGGATCTGCCAGGGGACAATGTTGGAGTGGTGCTCCATAGCGGAGAGCACAATTTCGTCTCCGGGGCCAACGCATTGACGGCCGTAGGTGGCGGCCACCAGGTTAATGCTTTCGGTTGTGCCTCGCGTGAAAATGACCTGTGACGGGTCCGGCGCGCCGATGAAGGCAGCAATCAGACGCCGCGCCTCATCGTAGGCGTCCGAGGCGAGCTGACTCAGGTAGTGCACGCCTCGGTGGACGTTGGCGTTTTCGCGCGCGTAGAAGTCCCGGATGCGGTCGATGACTACCTGGGGTTTCTGGGTGGTTGCCGCATTGTCCAGGTACACCAGCGGCCGGCCGTCATAGATGCGCTGGTGCAGGGCCGGAAAGTCGGCGCGCACGCGCGCGACGTCGAAGGATGTCTGCAATCCCGTGGTGTCGACAGAGGCAGGCATGGTTGCAGGCGGTGGGTGAACGGTTGATTTCAGGCTGCCAGAAGGCTGGCTACCCGTTCATCAAGGTAAGCCCGCAGCGGCTCGATAGCGATCTGGTCGAGCACGTCGCGAGCAAAAGCCAGAAGCATCATAGCCCGGGCTTTCTGGAGCGTTAGACCGCGCGTTCGCAGGTAAAAGATACCGTTTTCGTCAAGCTGGCCGCAGGCTGCGCCGTGCGTGCAGCGCACGTCGTCGGCGTAGATTTCCAGTTCAGGCTTCGAGTACATGCGGGCCTCCCGCGTCAGTACAATACTCTTGTTTGACTGGTAGGCGTTTGTCTTTTGCGCATGGGGACGTACAAGCACTTTGCCGTTAAAGACCCCGGTCGCCTGGTCGTCCAGAATTCCTTTGTAGAGTTCATTACTGACGCAATGCGGCACCGCATGGTCGATCATGGTGTGGTTGTCAATATGCATGGTGCCGCGCCCCAGAAAGAGGCCATACAGATGCGCTTCCCCCTCTTGATCATCGAAGCGTACGTACACGTTGTTGCGAATCAGGGCGCCGCCCAGCGTCAGCGTGCCGTTGGTGTAGCGGGCACCACCTTCCAGGTAGGCCTGCGTGCTGTAGATAGCAGAAGCCGTCTCGCCTTCCAGACGCAGGTCATACTGGTGCACTTCGGCTCCCTGTCCGACGAACACTTCGATGACGCTGTTGGTGAACGTGCGGCGCTTGCTGCGGCTGTGCCCGCTCAGGACCAGCTTAATTGAGGCGCCCGGGGCGGCTACCACCACATGGCGCGGCTGCAGAAACAGTTCCTCCTCGGTGTCAATCAGGTGCAGCACATGCACCGGGCGCTCCAGGGCGATTCCTTCGGGTACGTACAGGAAGAATCCATCCCGGGCAAAGGCCGTGTTAAGCGCCAGAAAGGGTTCGTTTTCAAAGTCGAGGTAATGAGCGAAGTATTTTTCGAATAGATCGGCATGCTGCTGGGCCGCTTCCTGCAGGCTGGTCAGTATAACGCCCTGAGGCAGCGCCGACGTAGTCGAAAGGGCAGGCGCAAAGCGCCCGTTCAGGAGCACGATGCGATAGGCGTCCAGTTCGGGGATGGCATAAGGAGCCAGGTCCTCGTCGCGCAACGGCGGGATTGAGGGCGCTGGATCAATCTTGTACGGATGTTGCAGGGCACGGGTAATGGGCGTGTACTTCCAGGCTTCCGACTTGCGGCCTGGAAAGCCCAGCGCCCCGAAGCGCTCGATGGCTTTCCGGCGCAGCGTGGCCAGGTGCTCGCTTGTGCCGTTGAGCACTTCGCCGGCATAGGCCTCAAAGGCGTGCAGGAAGCGCTCTTCTGGACGCGTTTTGGTAGCAGTTATTGTGGTCATTTTCTATGACAACTGGTTTAGCTCTCAGGAGGTTATTGTGACAGCAAAAGCACGCTCAGGCAACCAGCCCGATTTCTTCCTTAATCCAATCGTAGCCTTTTTCTTCCAGCTCCAGGGCGAGGTTCTTGTCGCCGGAGCGGACGATTCGTCCATCGACCATGACGTGCACGTAGTCCGGCACGATGTAGTTGAGAAGACGCTGGTAGTGCGTAATGATCACAAAGGCACGGTCGGGCGCGCGTAGCTTATTGACCCCATCGGCCACCGCGCGAAGGGCGTCGATGTCAAGCCCTGAGTCCGTCTCGTCAAGGATGGCCAGGCGTGGCTCCAACATGGCCAACTGAAAGATTTCGCTCCGCTTCTTTTCACCTCCGGAAAAGCCTTCATTGACCGAGCGTTGCTTCAGGCTGGGGTCGAGCCCGACCAGTTCTGCTTTTTCTTTAAGCAGTTTCATGAATTCCACCGGGCTAAGCGGGGGCAGACCGCGGTGCTCCCGGATGGCTTTGAGCGCCTCGCGCAGGAACGTGGCCATATTGACGCCCGGGAGTTCGACTGGATACTGGAAAGCCAGAAAGATTCCTTCGCGGGCCCGCTCGTCGGGCTCCATCTCTAACAGGTTCTGGCCGTCGTAGAGCACTTCCCCTTCGGTGACTTCGTAGTCTTCGCGGCCGGCCAGGACCGAAGCCAGCGTGCTTTTGCCCGAGCCGTTCGGGCCCATGATGGCGTGAACTTCGCCCGGGTTGACGGTCAGGTTAACGCCCTTGAGGATTTCCTTTTCTTCAACGCGTGCGTGCAGGTTACGAATTTCCAGGAGTGCCATAGGGATATTCAGGTTTGAGGGTTTCCGGGAAACAACAGGATTAAGACTTAGCCAACACTACCTTCCAGTTCGATGGCCAGCAGCTTCTGGGCTTCCATGGCAAACTCCATGGGAAGCTGCGCCAGCACCTCTTTGCAGAAGCCGTTCACGATGAGTTTGATGGCCGTTTCTTCGCTCAGGCCCCGCTGCTGGCAGTAGAAAATCTGGTCTTCACCAATTTTCGAGGTTGTTGCCTCGTGTTCGACACGGGCGGTCGGGTTTTCGATTTCAAGGTAGGGAAATGTATGCGCTCCGCACTTGTCGCCCAGCAACATGGAGTCGCACTGGGAGAAGTTGCGGGCGTTGTCGGCCGAGCGGGCTATTTTGACCAACCCGCGATAGCTATTGTTTGAGTATCCGGCCGCAATACCCTTCGAAATGATCGTGCTACGCGTATTGCGGCCCAGATGGATCATCTTAGTGCCCGTGTCGGCCTGCTGGTACCCTTTCGTGAACGCGACGGAGTAAAACTCGCCTACCGAGTTGTCGCCCTTCAGGATGACGCTTGGATACTTCCAGGTAATAGCGGAGCCGGTTTCAAGCTGCGTCCAGGAAATCTTGGAGTTTTCGCCCAGGCAGATGCCGCGTTTGGTAACAAAATTGTAGACCCCGCCTTTGCCTTCTGCATCGCCCGGGTACCAGTTCTGGACGGTGGAGTACTTGATTTCGGCGTCTTTCAGCGCGATCAGTTCCACGACGGCTGCGTGCAACTGATGCTCGTCGCGCATGGGGGCCGTGCAGCCTTCCAGGTAGCTCACGTAAGCCCCCTCGTCAGCAATGATCAGCGTGCGCTCGAATTGCCCGGTGCCTGCTGTGTTGATTCGGAAGTAGGTGCTCAGCTCCATCGGGCAGCGCACGCCTTTAGGCACGTAGACAAACGAGCCATCGGAGAAGACGGCAGCGTTCAGGGCGGCGAAGAAATTATCGGTGTAGGGGACGACGGAGCCCAGGTACTTTTTCACGAGCTCCGGATAGTGCTCAATGGCCTCACCCATGGAGCAGAAGATGATGCCGTGCTTGGCCAGTTCTTCCTTGAAGGTGGTGGCCACCGACACACTGTCCATGACCGCATCGACGGCCACGCCGGCCAGCCGCATCTGTTCATCCAGGGGGATACCCAGTTTACGGAACGTCTCCAGGATTTTGGGATCGACTTCGTCGAGGCTCTTATAGCGCGGCTTTTTCTGGGGAGCGGCGTAGTAGCTGATTGCCTGAAAGTCGATGTCGGGGTACTTCAGGTGCGCCCAGCGCGGGTAGGTTTCTTCGTAGCGTTCCAGGAGGCTCATGAAATAGCGAAACGCGCGCAGACGCCATTCCCGCATCCAGTCCGGCTCCCCGCGCCGGTCCGAGATGTAGTGGATGACCTCCTCGCTCAGGCCAGGAGGCGCCTTTTCAACTTCGATGTCGGTCTCGAACCCGTACTTGTAGTCGCTCTGGGCGATCTGGTGCAGGTAGGCAGTGTCGCTCATAAGGCGTAGCAGGGCTTAAGGGTTCTGGGTTACAGACGGATAGCTTGTAGTGCAAGGCAAGTGCCGCCGTGCAATCGGTGCGAGACGGCTCTTGCAGGGGAGGGTAACAGGGTTTTGTAAACTAAAGTTTACATATCGGTTTGTCAACGCTAGATTACGAACCACGAGGTTGACAGAACGTTCCTTCTCCTGGAACCTGAGACAGGCGGCACTGGTTGTGCTGGCGTGCCGGAAGGGGTGATTTGCAGGCAGTTACGTTATTTTTGAAAACGCCATGGAATTGCAGATAACCGAACGGGCGCTGACGCGCATTCGTGAGATTGCCCAGAATGAAGGAGTGGACCTGGCTCGTACGATGCTTCGCATTGCGGTGGTGCCGGGAGGCTGTTCGGGACTGACCTATGAGTTGGGCTGGGACACGACATTGCAGGAACAGGACCTGACGGCGCAGTTCGAGGGAGTGCAGGTTGTCATTGATCGGCGGAGCTATCTTTATCTGAAAGGGACCACGTTAGATTTTACTGATGGGTTAGAAGGGCGGGGATTCCACTTTGTCAATCCGCAGGCGGCGCGCACCTGCGCCTGTGGAGAGTCTTTCGGGCTTTAAGTAAAGCGATACAGACGCACCTCAATTTCTCGCACATTGCGCGGAGAGCGTTCCCACTGGATGAGGATAGGACTCTGGTAGCGGCCCTGACGGATGGTCGGCTGTCCTGAGACGTCGGGGGCTACCAGCAGGTGCACGCCGCGCTTCATGCGAAGAAACCGGGCAGCCGGAAGGGCCAAGAATTTGTTGAGCACGCGCTCGACGAGCGATTCGTTCAGGCCCAGTCGGTCGATTAATTCGTTGGCCAGGCGCACCAGGTCGTATTTTGCATAGTTGAGCGCTTTGCCGGGTACGGCGCGCGGGTTTTGCAGGGCATGGCGCCCTGTTTCCGCCATAAAACGAAGGGGATTGCGCAGCACTTCGGCCAGGTCGTAGCGCATGAGCAACGTCTCATATTCGTTGACGGTTAGTGCCGCGTGCTGCTCTTCCGCAGGAAGCAACAGGTCCAGACGCCCATGGCGCAAGTCGAACGTCTGGAGCCAGTCCTCCAGCGTTTCAAAGAGGCCCAGGCGCCGGTCGCGCAAGTTAACCGAGGCAATGCGGTGGGCTGGCATAGGAACGCGCAGGCGGCAGGTAGCCAGCCGTTCGGTTCGATTGAATCCTACAACGGTTGTCTGCCGGGTGCGCACGCGTCCGTCGTAGATGCCATCCAGCTCGACAAAATAGACCGGACAATCTGGCGTGTTTCGATAGCAGGCAGCTGGAAGGAGTCCGGCCCCGATATAGGTCAGGTGAGCATCGGCATTGCGGGGTTCGCGACGGCGCTCCTCCTCACTCAGTTCCTGCCGCAGTTCCAGCCGGTCGTGACAATAGCCGGCTTCCGGGGGAAATAGCCGCTGGAAGGTGCGAAAGAAAGCTTCTAATGCGTCGCGCCGATAATCCAGGCGTTCGCAAAGGCGCTGCTCGAGATAGCCAGCCGTCGTGTGATAGGAGTAATAGAGTGCCTGCCGATAGTGGTGTAGAAAATCGGGCCACTTTTCCCGGATAAGGGCTGTGACGTCGATGAGATCCAGCCGCGTTTTGGGCTGCAGCGCCAGCGTCAACTCGGTGGGCATGACGTCAGTGGGTAGCGCCTGACAACAAGTTGTAACGAAACAGCGAAGTACCGTCTGGTGAAAAGAATGTTTGGATCCTGTGAATTTGCGTCGTAATATAAAGGATAGGTGAAATCATTGCCAGAGGCCATGAGGGTTCGCGATGTACTGCGCGGCAAACCCGCGCGTGTGATTACTGTGGAAGCGGAGACGCCGGTACGTGAGGCGGTGCAGCGTCTTCGGAGGCACCAGATCGGGGCCATGCCGGTCGTTGATGACCGAGCCCGGATGATCGGGCTCTTTACGGAGCGTGACGTAGTGTGGCGGTTGGCTGAAAGAGGAGCCGCTCTGCTGGAGGAGCCCGTGCGCCGTTGCATGACCAGTCCGGTGCATTTCTGCAAGCCAGACGACCCCATTCGGGATGTGATGTGGCAGATGACCTATCGCCGCATTCGTCACCTTCCGGTGGTTGAAGACGGCCGGCTCATTGGCATGATCAGTATTGGCGACGTCGTTAAATCTCGCCTGGAAGAGCTCGAAGCTGAGGCGCGCGTGTTGCGTGACATCGTGGTTGCCGGACGGTAAGCTAGGGGAGCTGCATGGGGACAGGCGGTGGCGCCTCCCGGAGCGACGCAAAGCGCGTGAGGACGCCGCCGAGCGCGTGAGCCAGGCTGTCAGCCGCCAGGGTGTCGGCCAGAGCGACGATGCCATATCCCATCGGAGTGAGGAGGCGGTTGCTGCGCACAAAGAACGCCTGGTCGGCAGATAGCCAGCGGTCCTCGAAATAGTCATGGACCCAGATGCGGGCTTCGGTAAGCTCGGGGTGCTCGTGCAGGTAGTGAAGCAGACACCCCATATCGTCAAAGCGGTATTCCTGGCCGTCTGTTGTGCGCAGCGTAGCCGCATAGCGGGGCTCGCTGATGAGCATGCGGCAGTAGTCGCAGGCGTCGTAGCCAAAACGAATAACAGGAGGCCAATCTGGCTCAGGAGCCGGCCGGCAGGTACTTAACAACAGGAGTCCGCTAAATCCAACTAACTGGCCCAGACGACGCAATGTAGCAGGCATGACTGACTCGTGGTTGGGTTGGCAGAGTGCTTAGTTTCACGTGTTGCTGATTCTGCGCGAGTAGTAACGGGGCGTTCCGGTTGCAGGCCAGCTATCTCGCAGATCTGGACGGAGGCTGGAAAATTGTTGCAGGACAACTTTTGAAGCTGGCGTAGCATCTTCTGCGCGTGGTGGCAGGGTGATGAACCATTTTACAGCGCGCCCCGTCGGCGAAAGAATATGTAAGCCAGAAGCAAGGGAAGCAGGGTCCAGAGCAAGAGGAGGCCGACCGAAAGCGGGAGCAGACGCATGCCGTAGGTGTGCATTGCATACTGGCCGGCCGGTCCCAGAACTTGCAGATCGCTGCGCAGCAGCAGAATCGCAGCTATTTTAAATACCTGCAGGGGATTAAGCAGCGAAAGCGTGAAGAGTTGCTCCACCGAAACGCGCAGCACAAGGGCAGATCCCAGCAACCCCAGATCGCCCAGAAACACCAGAAATAGCCAGGCAAAGAGGGCACCACCCAGCGCTGCGGCTGTTCGGGGCAGGGCGCTGGAAAGGAGCAGCCCAAGGCTTAAGCTGAGCAGCGCAAGTAAGATTGTCAAACCGAACAGGCCCAGGTAGGCGCCCAGCCCTAACGTGCTACCTCGCCAGGCCAGAAGCAGACCGCTCAGGCCGAAGCCAATGCTCAGGGCAGTTGTCAGGGCCGTTGCTAATCCCAACAGCTTGCCCAGCAGCACTTCGGCGGGGACAACAGGTTGGGCCAGCACGTAGAGCAGGGTGCCCTGTTCACGCTCTAAGGCCAGGCTGAGGGCTCCCAGAGTGAGTCCCATCAGGGGGACAATGAGCATGATCAGATTGATCAGGCTGGCTGTTGTGCGGCCAAATCCTGCCAGCCCGTAGAGCTGACCTCCTGCCAGACCGATCCACGAAAGGGCCAGCGAGAGCACCGCAAAGATTACCGTGTAGAGCACAAACCAGCGGTTGCGCAGGGCATCGTGCAGTTCCTTGCGGGCTAAGAGCGCGATGGTAGCGCGTGTCGTTGTGGTGGTCATGATTCACGCATGCAGTTCAAAGTCGATAACCTCAAAGCCAGCGCGGCTCAGCAGGAGCAGCGGTGAGGCTTTCTGGTTGGCCGGCACGCGCACTTCCAGTCCGTGGCCGTTCATCCATACCTCGTAGCCATGGGTCTGGAGCGTTTCCAGGGCGCTGGAGCGTTGCGATTCAGGGAGATGCAAGCGTAGATGATAATGGGTTACATCTGGAAACAGTTGGCGGGCCAGCGCGCCCGGAGTGGTATCTGCCTCCAGACGGCCATTTTCGAGCAGAAGCACGCGACGCGCCAGGTGCTCTACTTCCTCAAAGCGGTGCGTCGAAAACAGCAACGTTTTCCCCTGGGCTAGCAGCGTTTGCAGGTGGGCGATAAACTCGGCCCGGCTGCGGACGTCCAGGCTGGCGGTGGGCTCGTCGAGCAGGAGCAGCGGCGGATCGCCCAGCAAGGCTAATGCGAGGGCCAGGCGTTGGCGCTGGCCTCCGGAAAGGGTGCGGACGGGCTGGTCCAGGCGATCTTCCAGGGCAACCTGCACCAGTCGTTGTCTGGCTTCTGCTGGATCAAGCCCGCGCAGCCGGGCAAAAAAAGCAGCGGTTTCTCGGACGGTCAGCGTGGGATAGAAAGCCACTTCCTGCGGCACAAAGCCCACCAGCCGTCGCGCCTGCTTCCCCTGACGCCGCACGTCAAGGCCGTGGATCTGGATTCTGCCGTCAAACGGCAACACGCCCAGCACGCAGCGAAGCAATGTGGTTTTGCCCGCTCCGTTGGGCCCCCACAGGGCCACACTTTCGCCCGGAGCTATTGTGCAGGATATTTCCTGCAGCACAGTTACGGCCCCAAAGCGCTTGGTCAGCTTTTCGATAGTCAGCAGCGCCATAGTAATGGTTAACCCAGCAGGTTAGTCTAAACGACGCAAGTGAACGCGGCTTACGGTTAGCATGCCCATCAGCAACAGCGCCAGGCCGGCCAGCGCCAGCGTTGGTTGTGGCTGCTGGCGCGCTGCGGGCAGACCTTCAGGGAGTCGAGGGTGCATGCGGGGCGTCGGATCAATCAGCTTGGGCGCTGGACGTATCACTGGAAACGCCCGGGCTGCCAGTTCCAGAGCCTGCACGGCCGGACTGAACACAAACAATCGAAATGCAGGCGTTCGGTCGGTCAATGCATCAAAGAGCGCAACGGCCTGGTAGGGGAGATCGCCGTAGCCGTCGCGGTCTGCATCATAGCCCCGGTAATCGCTCCAGTAGTTCCGACGCCAGAACGTCCCGTTTTCTTCTGAAAATTGCCCGCCTCCTACCAGGTCTACCTGTTCATAATTATCCATAAAGCTGTTGTCTTCAAACGTGCTACGAGGGGCCTCCTGCAGCGCTTGCACGCCAATGTCATTGTAGGCGATTACGTTGCCCCGGTAGCGAATCTGCGCCTCAATGGCCCGTGGGCTGTTGTCGATAAAAATGCCGATTTGATTGTCCACAAAAGCGTTTTCCTCTACCCTTACCTCATCCATGTCCTTGAGGCCCACGCCAATCGCAGAAGCATGTCGATTGTAGGCGAGCAGATTGTGGCGGAACGTCAGGCGCGTGCTGTACATCAGGTAGGCGCCGACGGAATTCTGGAGCATGCGGTTACGTTCGATCAGAGCCTGGTCGCTGTACATGAAGTGCAGCCCATAACGACCGAACGCAATTGTGTTGCCGCGCAGTACAATGCCCCGGGCAAACCAGATAACCACGTCGCGGCCGTAGCGAGTAACGTTATCCTGGATGATGGCATCGTTACTGTACCATAGGCGAATCAGGTCACCTCGGCGAGCTGTTTCCAGCGTGAGATCCCCTTCGATGATATTGCGCAGGATGCGGCAGGAGTCGGCCTGTCGCAGGTAAATGCCAAACAGTACCTTTTCAAGGCGGTTATCGGCAATGGTTACGTGGTCGGCATAGACTGCAATGCCCGCGTCCTCTTGATCCAGGGAGCGGCCGGAGTTGCGAATTACAAAGCCTTGAAGGACCACGTGGGGGGCTTCGATGGTGACAACGGTACCCTGGCCGCGTCCGTCAATTACGGGCATTTGCTCCCCCAGCAGCACCACGGGCTGGGTAATTCGTAACGGGCCGCTATGAACGCCTCCGACTACGCGCACGGTGTCGCCGGGGGCAGCGGCTGCCAGTCGTTCTTGCAGGGAAGTGGCAGGCTGCGCCTGCGCTGCGGTCAGGCTCAGCCAGAGAAAAGCTAACATTCCCCGCCAGATGCTATGCCGTCTGTCCCCGGACATAAGCCTCGTAAAATGGCTTGTAAGCCTTGCGATGGTGGTAGAGACCGACCACGATCAGAATAGAAGCTACAATGGCCAGCCAGAGTCCAATGTCCCAGATAGCCACAACCCGGAACTGGCCGACCTGGCCTTCGCCCAGGAGCGGTGGAACAAAAGGCTTGACCGAGCTGCTCAGCGGGGCTCTGGGATCCAGGTTGGTGCCAAAATTCCAGAGCCAGTAGTACAGATCGCCCAGAAAAATCAGGGGGTAGAGCAGGGCGGGCAGGCTCAGCACAGCAGCCCATGGAGAATGTACGTAGATGGCGCCGGCTACCAGCAGGGCCATTGCGCCGATAAGTATGATGCTCAGGGAACGTTCAAGCTGGGCAGCCTCTTCGAGCGGCCGCATACCGATGTAATGGTTGAGCGCATCAATCTCACGGACGTCGCCTTCGACGCGGTTCACGTACACTTTGGCCACCAGGCCACCGGGATACTGCGGCGCATATAGCCGAATGCGCCAGTAGGGAAAGAAAATCGAAATCAACAGCAACAATGCCGCGCTGCCCAGCAGGAGGGTGGGCCGACGGAAGCGTCGCCGCTCGCGATGCAGGACCGAATCTGGAATGCGCGGCCCAATGATTTTGTCCAACCACGTCATGGCTTCTCTGGGTCTGATAATAACAGGGGTCAGGGCACCCTCAGGGTGCCCTGACCCCTCGTAGGGGTTACGGCCGTACCAGGAAGTATCCGGCCATTTCCAGATGAAGCGCCGAGCAGAACTCGGTGCAGTAGAAGGCGAAGACACCGTCGCGGTCGGCCACGAACTCAATCGTAGCCGTCTCACCCGGTTCGATGCTCAGGTTGAAGTTATAGCCGGGCAAAGCAAAGCCGTGCGTGGCGTCCCGGGCCCGCTCGATGTTGGTAATGTGCCAGATGACCCGGTCGCCCTTGCGGACTTCCACATGCTCGGGGGTAAAGTGGCTGCGCGTGGCCGTCATCCAGATTTCCACCGTGTTGCCACGGCGCTCTATGCGTTCCTGGCCTGGTTGGGTGGCATCCGGATGGCGCGACTGCGTGGTCGGATCCCATCCGACTTCCGGATACACTTCCCACGGCTGCAGCTTGTCGGCCTTGATAATCTGGGCGTAGTGCGGCTCACCCAGCGGAATCGGCATGTCGTAGAGCAACTGCATCGGGCCGTTGGGATTGCCGATGTCCACCAACTGGAAGTTTTGTGGCAGCAGCGGCCCGACATTCGCGAAGCGGTCCACGGACCACTTGTTCATGGCGACCAGGTAGCGACCGTCCGGGTTCACGTTATCCCCTTCGGCCACCGCCAGGTGCCCGATGTTGTAGTGGATTGATACCTTGTCCACCACGGTCCACGGCTCCCGACCATGCTTTTCGGTCCAGGGACCGCCCAGCGTCCAGCGCACCACCGCACTTTCCAGGAAGAGGCTGGTGTAGGCATAGCCGTTGGGATCGAACTGCGTATGCAGCGGTCCTAAGCCCAGCTCGATCTGAGCTTCAACGACTGCATCAAAGTCGATAATGGGCACGCCGTAGTCATCCCGCCCGGAGAAGCGCTCATTGGCGATAGCATCCTGGATTTTCTGGAAGTTGTAGACCGTGGCATGGGGATCCAGCTTGCCGGAGACTACCAGATAGTTACCGTCTGGCGAAACGTCCACTCCGTGCGGGCTCTTGGGCTCCGGTACAAAGTACAGGACGCCTTCAGCAGCCGCTGTCTCCAGCGGGAGCACCTTAAAGCCCTTGATTGTGCGCGTGCGGCCAGCTTCAACCAGTTCAACCGCTTTGCGCAGGTTGATCACGTGCAGGTAGTCCATGTCACGTTGCGAGGCGCCGGCTTCAAAGGGCGGATTGCCTTTCTCCACGCCACCTGTGGCCATTTCGGTGTTGAACGAATTGCAGAAGACCCACCCTTCGCTCACCTGTTTGCCGGCGTCGCAGATGTCCTGCCAGTAAGGAGGCAGCTCCAGCGCAAAGGATTGTTCTGGCAGGATACGGCCACGCTCCCGGTCAAACTTCCAGAAGGTAACCAGGCCCCGGTACTTTTCTTTATACTGGTCCAAGGGGGCGTAGCCGTCAAACGGCGCAGCATACTGGCCCCCTTCGATCACCCATTCCGTGTTGGGCGTCACAAAAGCGCCTCCGTGGTCGCTCAGCGACAGCGGGTTCTTAACGATCTGCTTTGTTTCAAAGTCGCGCAGGTCGATGACGGCTACGCGTGCGTTGGCTTTTTCGTTGACAAACAGGAATTGTCCGTCATAGTCGCCGTTTGTCTCCGAGAGCGCGGGGTGGTGCACGTCTCCCCAGGTCAGCTCTTTCCCGTCGTAGTTCCCCTGGGCGAGCACTTCCTGCGTTTCTTTGGAAAAGCCCCAGCCCTGCCAGGGTTCAGGGGTGAAGACGCCGATGACTTTCAGCAGGCGCATGGACGGAAGGCCGATAACCAGCACCTGTCCAGAGTGCCCGCCCGAAGCAAACATGATGTATTCGTCGTAGGTGCCGGTGGGCTGATAGGTCTTGACCGCCGCCACGACATCGGCCGGGCTCAGACCGCGCGCGCGTGCGATTTCCATAGGATCGTCGCTGACGACCGCACCGGTCTGGCCGTCCCCGCGACAGCCGATCAGCAGCAGGGCGGCGAGTGCTAAGCCGGTCAGCCCAAGTAATGTGTTGCGCTTCATGGCTATACCTCCTGGGTTGGTGATCTATGGGAAAATCAGTTGGTTTCAGCAACCTGACGCAGGTATTCGAGGATGGCACGCGCCTGGTCTTCGGTCAGGCCCATGTCTGTCATGAGCGTGCCATATTCCTCCACCAGTTGTTTCATGACAGGGTGGCGCTGGATCATGCCATTGGGATTCAGCATCACGTTCATGAGATAGACAGGCCCCCGCCGTTGGGTTACGTCGCCCAGCGCCGGCCCGATGAAGCGTTCGTCAAGCCGGTGACAGGCCGTGCAGTAGGTGTTGAAAAGCTGCTGGCCTTGCTGAGCCAGCGCGGCATCAATCTGCGCGCCCAGCGAGACCTCTTTTACCGGGCCAATTTCGGCTGCTAGCGCTTCCGGATCTTGAGAAGCTGCCGGACGTTCGGCGTTAGCCGTGGGAGCAGCCGACTCCGCCTCTGTGCCAGAACGTCCACCGCAGGCAGCCAGCGTCAGGGTTAGCAGGAGGATGGTACTCCACGTCGTTACACGGTTCAGGTGCATGGCACTTTGGGTTGGTTGAGGGTGGATGGACGATGGATTAAATCTGCCAAGGTGGTTTCGGTCAGCAATTGGCGAAATTGCTGACGGCAGGGATACCAGATCAGGTGAAGGGGACAGGGCTCGGACTCGTCGCACGTCCCCAGTCCCAGCACGCATCGGTTGAGCACCTCGGGGCCGTCGATTTCCTGGACGACCTCAAAGAGGGTGATTTCGTGGGCCGGCCGAGCCAGCCGTACGCCTCCACCCGGACCACGCAGCGCATCGGTCAGGCCCGCCGCCGTCAGCCGAAGCATGATGCGCGCCAGCGTATGCGGGGAGGCGCCAATCATCCGACTGAGCCGACGCACCGGCACAAAGCGCCCCCTTCGCTGCTGCGCCAGCGCCAACATAGCCGCCAGTGCCTGCCGCCCGCTCAGGCTGATCATTAGCGTTTGCGGATTCATTTGTCTTAATTTCAGCCCTTAAAGTACGCGACAGCCGATCAGCTAGGTGTCGGGCCAATCCGACAGCAGGATGCCGCATTTCCCGATATTCCGTGTAGGGGAAAGCCCTACACAATTCATAGAGACAAAAGTGAAAATAATAGAATTTTATCCTTAATAGATTGCTTAGTTAAACTTTTGCAGGAATTTGGTGGGATGTGCACAAACGTGGAGTGTTTCAGGCTGTCAGGCGCAGGCGTGCTTCCTGAATGCGGCGGGCCATCTCGGCCAGTGTAGTGGCCGCAAACAAGTCGCGGATGGGATTGCGCACTTCTTTCCAGCGATCGTGCAGGGGGCAGGGAGCAGCCTCGCCACAGCCCGGCAGACCCAGCACGCACTCCGTGAACAGGTCCGGGCCGTCAATGGCCACAATTACATCAAAAAGGGTAATTTCTTCTGGAGAGCGCGCAAACATAACACCGCCGCTGGGGCCGCGCAGCGACTGCATCAGGCCTGCCTGCGTCAGCTTCTGAAAGATCTTGGTCAAAAAGGGTACGGAAATGTTCAAGCGTTCCCCGATCTCCCGGATTGATACATAGCCATTGTGATTGAGCGCAGCCAGGTACAGTACCGCACGCAAACCGTATTCACAGGCGCGAGAGAACATGGGCCTACCGGGTTTTCGACTTAGAGATACATTTGTCCTAAAAAGGAACGGGCACAAAATTTCCAAGATGGCCTTCAGGTTCCCGATTCATTACACCTGATGCCAGAAGCCAGGTGGAATCGAACCGGGGGGGCTAACCATATAAAGCAGCAAGGCGGCTATCCAGGAACCAGACCAGAGAAAGCCATGCAAGAAATTGCTGTTCGCAGATCATTTCCTGTGATCAATCCGGCTACGGGGGCGCAGCTTCGGGTTTACGAGGGCATGACCGGGGAAGAAGTTGCGCAGACCATTGAGCGGGTGCATGAAGCTTTTCAGGCGTGGCGCCGCGTGCCGTTTGCGGAGCGAGCGGCTTGCATGCGGCAGGCTGCTAGCCTGTTGCGGAAGCGGGCGGATCACTATGCTCGGCTGATGGCCGAGGAAATGGGCAAGCCCATTCGGGATGGGCGGGCGGAAGTGCACAAGTGTGCCTGGGTGTGCGAGTACTATGCGGAGCACGCTGAACGTTTCCTGGCGCCGGAGCCGGTTGAAACCGATGCCCGCAAAAGCTATGTCGCTTTTGAGCCGCTGGGCGTAATCTTAGCTATTATGCCCTGGAATTTTCCGTTCTGGCAGGTCTTTCGGTTTGCGGCGCCTACCTTGATGGCAGGTAACGCGGCGGTGCTCAAGCACGCCTCCAACGTGCCTGGTTGTGCCCTGGCCATTGAGGAACTGTTGCGCGAGGCCGGTTTCCCGGAGCATCTGTTTCGCACGCTTCTGATTGGTAGTGATCAGGTAGATCCGGTGATTGCGCATCCGCGAATTCGGGCGGTAACGCTGACAGGAAGCACCCCGGCTGGACGAGCAGTTGCTGCCAGAGCCGGGGCGGCGCTTAAAAAGACTGTGTTAGAGCTGGGAGGTAGTGATCCGTATGTGATTTTAGAAGATGCTGATGTGGAGCAGGCCGCAGCGATTTGTGCCAAAAGCCGATTGATCAACTCGGGGCAGAGCTGCATCGCAGCCAAACGATTTGTGGTCGTAGAGGCTGTGCGCGAGCCCTTTGAGCGTTTGCTGGTGGCGCATATGCAGGCGGCTCGTATGGGGGATCCGCTGGACGAAGCCACCGAAGTGGGGCCAATGGCTCGGCATGACCTGCGTGACGAGCTGCATCGCCAGGTGCAGGAAAGCCTGCGCCGCGGAGCCCGGTTGCTCCTGGGGGGTGAGATCCCGGAGGGACCGGGTGCCTACTATCCGCCCACGGTGTTGACCGATGTGCCCAAGGGGTCACCTGCTTATGAGGAGGAGCTGTTTGGTCCGGTGGCTGCGATCATTCCCGTGCGTGACGAAGCCGAAGCAATTCGGGTGGCGAACGACACGGTGTTCGGGCTGGGAGCTGCTGTGTTTACGCGGGACGAGGCGCGGGGAGAACGCATTGCACGTGAGGCATTTGAGGCCGGATGTTGCTTTGTAAACGATTTTGTGCGTAGCGATCCACGGCTGCCCTTCGGAGGGGTCAAGGAAAGCGGTTATGGACGAGAATTGTCGATTTTTGGCATTCGGGAGTTTGTGAACATTAAGACGGTCTTTATTGGCGGGGCTTCCTGAGCGCACGCTTCTGTGCGGGCGGCCGCACGCGGAAGCGCCAGATCATCCACAGCAGGCTGCCCACCAGGCTCATACCGATGGCATTGGCCAGGATAATGATGGGGTCCTGGCGGAGGATGCCGTAGAGTAACCAGAGGATAATGCCGGTAAGCAGCAGCAAAAAGGTGCCCGCTGACAGGTCGTCGGCAGAACGGCGACGCCAGGTGCGCACAACCTGGGGTAAAAACGCCAGCGTGGTCAGCGTAGCAGCCAGCAGCCCAATGCCAAAAGTAACGTTCATGGAGCGTCTGTTCTTCTTCGCAACATCATGCCTGAAAGGTTGATCTACGTGAAAAGTTCTGGCTTAAGAAACCAGATCGGTGGGTCGATACTTACCCTGCGCCTGCCCATCGTCGTCTGCGTATCGGTTTTGTTGCAACAAGGGTGACGCGCATCGCAGTACCGTGCTCGCAGGATGGGTGGGAAAAGCCCGAGACCCCGTAAGGTCTCGGGCTTTTTCGTTGAAACTCTCCAGCGAGAACGTTTTTTTCCAACAAAAGCGGCAGATGCTCTGCGCGATGTATTGCGTACCCGACCAGCCATTGCCTTCGGTTTTTCTGGCGCTGGGCTCGAATCTGGGGGATCGGGCTGCGTACCTGCATGCCGCCGTAGCGGCGCTTCGTCAGCATCCCGCTGTGCAGCTTGTGGCGGTGTCGCCGGTGTACGAAAGCGCCGCGCACGTGCTGTCTGGTCAGGAGCAGCCAGATTATCTGAATGCGGTGGTGTGGTTGCACACCACGTTAACGCCCGAAACGCTGCTGGATCTGTGCCGCCGGTTGGAAGCTGCAGCCGGACGGCAGCGAACCATCCGCTGGGCACCCCGAACGCTGGACCTGGACGTGCTGGCCTGGGACGACCTGGTGCGCTACGATGAGCGTCTGACGCTGCCGCATCCACGGCTGGCTGTCCGGCGATTTGTGCTGCAGCCCTGGGCTGATCTGGCTCCTGATTTTTATGTGCCGGCACCGTTCTGCGCCACTGTAGCCGAATTGCTGCACCGGTGTCCAGACCGGGCACCCCTGCGTCGCACGGGCGTATCGCTAAAAACGCGCTGACAGACGACGCAAACGCATGGGGGCCGCCAACACGATCCAACTACCTGACGATTTACGCTATCTGGTCATTGAAGGCGTCATCGGCGTGGGCAAAACCACCCTGGCCCGGCTGATTGCCGAACGTTTTGGCGGACGATTGATGCTGGAGGAATTTGAAGAGAACCCATTTCTGCCGCGTTTCTACGAAGACCCAGAACGCTGGGCTTTTCATACGCAACTCAGTTTTCTGGCCAGCCGCTTCCGCCAGCAAAAACAACTCATGCTGCGCGACCTGTTTCATCCGTTTGTGGTGAGTGATTACGCCTTTGACAAAGACCGCATCTTTGCCCGCATCAACCTGAAGGGCGATGAGCTGCAGCTTTATGAAACGCTCTATACCCTGATGGAGCCCAACGTCCCGATACCTGATCTGGTCGTCTATCTGCAATCTACCCCAGACCGACTGCTGGAGAACATTCGCAGGCGGGGCCGTCCCTACGAACAGCGGATTGAGCGGAGTTATCTTGAGGCGCTCTGCGAAGCATACGATCGCTACTTTTTCCACTATACCAAGGGCCCCCTTCTCATTGTGAATGCCGCTCAGATTGACTTTGTCAAAAATCCGGAAGACCTGGAGGAGCTTATCCGGCAAATTCTGGAACGCCGCCGTTATGGAGGTATCACGTATTTTAATCCACGACCGGCCCGAACGTTAAAGTAGACCATGGTAAAGCTGCTTCTATGGATTGTGTTGCTGTACCTGATCTGGCGAAGCGGTCGCAATCTGGTGCGGGCCATGCTGGAGGATCACGGACGCCCCTATGAACTGGAAGAGCGACCGCCAACCCGTCGTCGTCCCTGGGAGGAGATTGAAGATGCTCGATGGGTTGATCTCGAATAGCGGCTATTGACCAAAGCTGAACGTGATGCGGGTGAAGCTAGCGACGGGCTGATCGTTCACACGGGCCGGACGAAAACGCCAGCGCCGCGCAGCCGCCAGTGCTGCTTCTTCCAGACCATAGCCCAGCGTGTCCACGCGCTGCCGATAGGGAGCGAGCAGATAGCGCTCAACAATTGTTGCTGAAAGTACCTGGCCGGTAGGGCTTACCTGCACCTCGACCACAATTTCGGCCCGGATGCGGGCGCGCCGCGCAGCACGGGTGTATTCAGGCTCCACAAACCGCACTGGCTTGGGCCCCACCTCAAAAGCAGGGGCAGCGGCCAGCGTTCCTTCCAGAGCCCCTTCTGCAGCAAAAGGATCGGTGCCTGCTTCCTCCAGGAGGAGACGATTGGCGTCTGCCGTAATGTTGACCTCTTCCAGCAGCACTTCATCCGGCACGACGACAGGAAGGGGGGGAACAGGTGGAGGAGGAGCCGGGCGCGCCTGACGGGTAGGCAGTACTTCTTCCAGAGCAATCACTTCGGGGGATAGACTACGATACACAGCAGCCGGCAAGGCGGTGCGGTCGGGGGCCGGCCATAGCCGCACGACCAGGACGACCAGCCCCAGAGTAAAGGCCAGGCTGGCCATCATGCGTAGCGAATAAACTGCGCGTTCTTGCTGTCGGCGCACAGCGCGCATAAGCTGTAAGCGATTTTTTCACCTGTTGAACCGCCATCCGCGCAATCCGTTCAGAGGCGCTTCAGATCGGAGAAGATAGGCCGGAAGGGCTACCATGAAAAAAGCCGGGAGAAGCGGCGCATCCCCTGGTTTTGCCTGGACAAATGCCGTATCTTCCAGAAACCTTTTTTCGCGCCCTCCTGTTGACGGGCCGAAAGCATCGCAAATGGTGAGAAGTTCTGGCACAGGACATTTATATACGCGACGATTTCGTGGCGGCTGAAGCCTTCCCACATGTGGGGAAGGTTTTTTTTTACCTCGTCATGGTGAATGCTAAACCAAACCCCTGACAGGCCCCATGATTCCCATGCTGCACCCGACACCGGATCCCTGTAAGCTGGCGTTGGCCGATGGAACTGTTGTGACGGGCATTGCCATCGGACACCGTGGTGAGACGGGCGGGGAGCTGTGTTTCAACACCAGCATGACGGGCTACCAGGAGATCCTGACCGATCCGTCTTACTACGGTCAGATCATGATGATGACCTATCCCCACATTGGCAACTACGGGGTGATGGACATCGACATGGAGGCAGCCCGTCCGATGGTCGCTGGCCTGGTCGTGCGCGCCTTTTCGCATCGCTACTCCAATCGCCTGGCAGATGGCTCGCTAGAAGCCTGGATGCAACGCTACAAGCTGGTAGGTATCTCCGGTGTCGATACGCGACGATTGGTGCGGCACATTCGCACGAAGGGGGTCATGAATGCGGTCATTTCCTCCATTGACCTGGACGATGAAAGCCTGGTGGAGAAGGCGCGACGCCTGCCTTCGATGAACGGGTTGGAACTGGCCTCTTATGTGATGACAAAGGAGCCATACGACTTTTGCACAGGACCCGGAGCGCGCATCGCCGTTTTCGATTATGGCTGCAAGCTGAACATCCTGCGCATGTTCCAGGCGCGGGACTGCACGGTGCGCGTTTTCCCGGGCTATACGCCTCTGAATGAAGTGCTGGCCTGGGAGCCAGATGGCCTGTTCTTCTCAAACGGGCCAGGCGACCCGCGGGCCATGCCGCAGGCTATCGAACAGGTGCGAGCGGCTATTCGGACAGGCCTGCCAATCTTTGGCATCTGTCTGGGGCATCAGCTGATGGCTCTGGCGCTGGGCTTCAAGGTTTATAAGATGTACGTGGGGCATCGCGGCGCCAATCACCCGGTCAAAAATTTGCGCACCGGACGCGTAGAAGTCACGACGCAGAACCATGGTTTTGCTGTGGACGCTGCGTCGGTTGATCCACGCGAAGCTGATGTGTCGCACGTTAACCTGAACGACCAGACAGTTGAAGGGCTGCGCTTCAAATCATTTGCTGGCCTTTCGGTCCAGTACCATCCCGAAGCGTCTCCGGGGCCCCACGACAGTCGCTATCTCTTTGATGAATTTCTGGCCCTGGTGGCGGCCCACCGTCCGGTTACGACCGCCCCGTTCGCTCGCGTATAACCCTCACGAAATGGAACCTAACCGCTGCAACCTACCATGCCAAAGCGGACCGACATTCAGCGGATCTTGCTGATCGGATCGGGCCCGATTGTGATCGGGCAGGCGTGTGAGTTCGACTACTCCGGAAGTCAGGCAGCCCGGGCGTTGCGGAAAGAGGGATATGAAGTCATTCTGGTCAACTCGAACCCGGCAACGATCATGACCGACCCGATCACAGCCGATCGGGTCTACTTGCAAGAACTCACGCCTGAATCCATTCGGCGCATTGTCGAAAAAGAGCGTCCCGACGCGGTGCTGCCTACCATGGGAGGGCAGACAGCCTTGAACCTGGCTGCGCAGCTCCATGAGGAGGGCTTCTGGGACGCTATGGGCGTAGAGATCATTGGCGTGGACATTGAAGCCATTCAGATCACCGAGGATCGCCAGCGATTCCGCGACCTGATGGAGCAGATCGGAATTGACCAGGCGCGGAGCCGCACAGCGCGCAGCTTGCTTGAAGCCAAAGAGATCCTGCAGGAGCTGGGCGGCTTACCCGTGGTGATCCGGCCGTCGTTTACGCTGGGGGGGACCGGCGGCGGTATCGTCTGGTCCATGGAGGAGTTCGACCGTAAGGTAACGCGCGGGCTGGAGCTCTCGCCGGTGCATCAGGTGCTCATTGAAGAGAGCGTTTACGGCTGGAAGGAATATGAACTGGAGCTGCTGCGCGATGCCAATGACAATGTGATCATTGTCTGTCCCATTGAGAACTTCGATCCAATGGGTATCCATACGGGCGACTCGGTCACCGTCGCCCCGGCGCAGACGCTCACCGATAAGCAGTACCAGCGCATGCGGGATGCGGCGATCAAAATGATGCGCTCCATTGGCAAGTTTGCAGGCGGCTGCAACGTGCAGTTTGCCGTTGAGCCGCATACTGGCCGCATGATCGCCGTCGAGATTAATCCGCGCATGTCGCGTTCATCAGCCCTGGCCTCAAAGGCTACCGGCTATCCGATTGCCAAAGTGGCTGCCCGGCTGGCGGTAGGCTACACGCTGGATGAGTTGCCCAATGATGTAACCGGCACCACAAGCGCCTGCTTTGAGCCCTCAATTGATTACGTGGTGGTCAAGATTCCGCGCTGGAATTTTGAGAAGTTCGAAGGTGTCGATGAGGAGCTGACCACCCAGATGAAGGCGGTCGGCGAAGTTATGGCAATTGGACGCACGTTCCCTGAAGCGCTCCAGAAAGCCTGGCAGAGCCTGGAAAACGGCTATGCCGGTCTGGGAGCCGACCGCGAGGATCCTACGCGCGAAGAAGTTCGGGCCCGCCTCAAAAAGCCCTACTGGGACCGCACGCTCCAGATTCGCAATGCGTTTCGGCTGGGCGCCTCGGTCGAAGAAATCCACGACATCACCTACATCGATCCGTGGTTCCTGTATCAGATCGAGGATATCGTTAAGCTGGAACGCGAGCTTGAGCGCCGGACGCTTGATCAGCTCGACGCTCCGTTGCTGCGGCTGGTCAAACAGTACGGCTTTTCGGACGTGCAGATTGCTTACCTGCTGCAAGGCCCCGTAACCGAAGAAGACGTGCGCGCGCGGCGCAAGGCGCTGGGCATCACCCCCACATTTCAGCTCGTTGATACCTGCGCGGCCGAGTTCCCGGCCCAGACTCCCTATTACTACAGCACGTATGAGTCGGAAAATGAAAGCGAAGTAACCGACCGGGAGAAAGTAATCATTCTGGGAGCTGGTCCCAACCGCATCGGCCAGGGCATTGAGTTCGATTATTGCTGCGTCCACGGCGTGATGGCCGCCAAAGAAATGGGATATGAGGCCATCATGATTAACTGTAACCCGGAGACGGTGTCGACTGACTTCGACGTGGCCGATAAGCTCTACTTCGAGCCGGTCTTCTGGGAACGGGTCCGCGACATCATCGAGCATGAAAATCAACGCGGTCAGCTCAAGGGGGTCATTGTGCAACTGGGAGGACAGACTGCGCTCAAGCTGGCCCGCCACCTACATGAACAGGGCATTCCGATCCTGGGCACTTCATTTCCGATGATGGACCTGGCCGAAGAACGGAGCAAGTTCTCAGCCCTGCTGCGCGAACTGGAAATTCCTTTCCCACCCTACGGCGCAGCGCGCACGGTAGCCGAGGCCGTCGAAGTGGCCGAACGCATTGGCTATCCGATTCTGATTCGGCCCAGCTACGTGCTGGGCGGGCAGGGCATGCGGATTGCCATCAACAAGGAGGAGGTCGAACGCTACGTCCGCAATATTCTGAAGCTCCTGCCCGACAACGAAATCCTGCTGGATCTCTTTCTGGAAAATGGGATCGAGGTGGACGTCGATGCTGCCTGCGATGGAGAGGACGTGTGGATTGCTGGAATTATGCAGCACATTGAACCAGCAGGCGTCCACTCAGGCGATTCGACGGCCGTCCTGCCGCCTTTCTCGCTGTCGGAAGAGGTGCTGAGTACCATCCGGCGCTACACCGAGGACATTGCGCGGCGCCTTAAGGTGATCGGCCTGATCAATGTGCAGATGGTAGTCAAGGATAACGTGGTCTATGTAATTGAGGCCAATCCGCGCGCCTCGCGCACGATGCCCTTCGTGGCCAAGGCTACGGGAGTACCGGTGGCCAAAATCGGCACCCAGCTGATGCTGGGACGTAAGCTCCGGGAATTCCGTGAAGCCGGCCTGCTCGAATCGAAGCTCAAGGGCTATGCGATCAAGGAGCCAGTCTTTTCCTGGGACAAATTCCCGGAAGTCCCCAAAGAGTTGGGGCCGGAGATGAAGTCCACGGGCGAAGCTATTGCCTTTGTGGACACGCTCACCGACGAACATTTTCGGCGCCCCTACGCGATCCGCAATCTCTACCTGAGTCGATAACGGACCCGTATTTTGCTGGATGCCTGGTGCAAAGCCCGTGATCCACGCAGAGCCGGAGGCAGGTTGCTTTGCCTCATGGCCGACGCGTCGGAGAAGGGCTCTGCGACAGTAAGTGCCTGGGGCAATCTCGGTCAGGCACTTTTGCAGAGGTGCGGAGAGAGGGCTAAGGCAAGGGGCTGTGCCAGTAGGGGATGGTGCGGGTGTTGAACAAAGTCAGAAAAAACGTGCCGCTCAGGCTGACAAGACGGCTCTGCTTGTATGATCGGGTAGGCGCAAGGGGGTATTTCAATCCGAGTTGCTGCGCCTCGGGACATCCGAGGCCTTGTGGGAAAGCTTGACAGGATGGCAGTGGGGAGCATACCAGCAGCCACCAACGCCTCTGGCGCCGCGAGTAGGCTTCTCTGCGGGCTCGGATTGATGGCGTGCCGTGTTACGCGGTAAGGGGAATAAAGGACGGGTCTTCAGCGACGAGCGTTCCATCAGGCGCAAAATCGCCCAGGCGAACGCGTTCGATTTGTCCCGCACGCTCCGGATCAAAGGGGCGCTGCAGGCGAATATAATTATCTGTATAGCCGTACATGTACCCCTTCTTTTCTGTGCTTTCCCACAGCACAGGACGCACCTGGCCCTGATGCGCCCGGTAGAAGGCGTGGCGTTTTTTATGGGAAAGTACCTGGAGCATGCGATTCCGGCGGGAACGCTCCGATTTGGGGACAGGGGCTCCTCCCATGCGGTCAAGTTGTTCGACAGCCGCGGTGCCCGGGCGCTCCGAGTAGGTGAACACATGCAGATAGGAAACGGGCAGCTCGTTCAGGAAACGGTAGGTATTCTCGAAACGTTCAGGCGTTTCCGCCGGAAAACCTACAATCACGTCTACGCCGATTGCGGCGTCGGGCAGCAGCTCGCGGATGCGCGCGACGCGTTCGGCGTACAGCTCCCGCCGGTAGCGTCGTCGCATCTTGCCGAGCACAAAATTGTCACCGCTTTGCAGGGGCATGTGGAAGTGGGGCATGAAAGCTCGGGATGAAGCTACAAACGCAATGATTTCGTCGGTGAGCAGGTTCGGTTCAATCGAAGAGATGCGATAACGTTCGATTCCATCGACTCGGTCGAGCTCTCGGAGCAGATCAAGCAGCGTGCATCCGAACTCCTGGCCATAAAGACCAATGTTAACGCCGGTGAGCACAATTTCCTTAAAGCCCATTTCCGCCAGTTGGCGCGCCTGCGCAACGGTGGCCTCAATGGGTTGGGAGCGGCTGCGGCCGCGGGCCCGGGGAATGGTGCAGAACGAGCAGACGTAGTCGCATCCATCCTGGATTTTCAGGAAGGCCCGTGTGCGTTCGGTGGAAGAGAAGGCCGGTCCAAATTCCTGCAGGTCATCAATGCACGAAACGGCTACCTGGGTTTGTTCTTTTTTCTGAAAATGCTCAATCAGTTCAAAGAGGTGAAATTTTTCACGGGCACCCAGCACGACGTCCACGCCTTCAATGCGTGCAATCTCGTCAGGACGAAGCTGCGCGTAGCAGCCGGTAACAATAATGAAGGCGTGGGGGTTCTGGCGGATAGCCCGGCGAATGATCTGGCGGCATTGGCGTTCCGCCTCGGCCGTGACCGTACAGGTGTTGATGACGGTCACGTCGGCGGGCTCTCCAAAAGGCACCACTTCGTAATTGTGGGCCTGAAAGTCACGCTCCAGCGTGCTGGTCTCTGCAAAGTTCAGTTTGCAGCCAAGCGTGTAGAACGAAACGCGTGGCATCGACGTTTAGGCAACCCTGATCCCCGGTGGTGACGGAGCGAACGCGGGCGCAGACCGGGAGTTTCGGCAACAGGCGAAGAGATCATGCTGGCACCTGAAGGATATCCAATCATTGGCTGGACGGCGCTGGCGGCTGTTCTGCTGGCAGCCGGGGCGTATTACTGGCTGCCCGGCGTCTGGCGCCTGGTGGTTTTGCTGCTGGCCGCACTGCTTCTGGGGTTTGTCCTGTTTTTTTTCCGGGATCCAGACCGCCGGCCCCCGGAGGGGGCCGATACGCTATTGTTGGCGCCGGCCGACGGAAAGGTGGTCGAAATCGCAACGGTAGACTATGAGCCGGTGTACCTGAAAGGACCGGCTCGGCGCCTGTCCATTTTTCTTTCTCCCCTGGACGTGCATGTCAACCGCGTGCCGGCCAAGGGGGTCATTGAACTGGTACGCTACATTCCAGGAGATTATCTGGTCGCCTGGCATCCAAAGGCCAGCGAGCAGAATGAGCGCTCAGAAATTGGACTGCGCCATCCCAGTGGCGCTCGTATTCTGTTTAAGCAGATTGCAGGGGTACTGGCCCGTCGCATCGTGTTTCACCTGCAGGAAGGAGACACCGTGCAGGCGGGACAGCGATTTGGGATAGTCAAGTTTGGATCTCGGATGGACGTGCTGGTGCCGCCGCACGTAACCTTTGAGGTAAAGGTAGGAGACCGGGTACGGGCTGGTGAGACGATACTGGGACGGTTGGTAGCGCCACCGCCAGAAGTTGAGGCGGTCGATTGGCGCCGCCTGCACAATAACTGATTGAACGCGCAGGACATGTTGCGGGCACGCTGGAGATACGACCGGCATGGCCAGAAACAGCGCCGTTTTCGAGCGCGGCTGCGCGCCTATCGGACGCAGCGTCGCCAGCGGCTGCGGCGGCCCATTCCGCGAGCGGCCGTTCCCTCATTTTTTACGTTAATGAACCTGTTCAGCGGTTTTCTGGCCATCACGCAGATCCATGAGGGCCGCTTTGACTATGCCTGCTGGCTGATTGTGCTGGCAGGCTTTTTCGATATCCTGGATGGGATGCTGGCCCGCCTGACAAACGGCACGAGTCTGTTTGGCGTCGAACTCGACTCGCTGAGCGATGTGGTATCGTTCGGCGTAGCACCTGCCTATCTCGTCTACGCCTTCAATCTGCAGGCGTACGGTACCCTCGGGCTGATCATTGCTGCGCTACCGGCCGTCTGTGGTGCGGTGCGCCTGGCACGTTTTAATGTCCAGTTCGAAGGCGAAAAGCGGGAGTACTTTCTGGGATTGCCTATTCCGGCGCAGGCTGCGGCGCTGGTAGCGCTGGTGCTTAACGCCGAAGGTGTGGATCTGCTGGAACGTCTGACGCCTGGCGATTTCCCGGTATTGATTCCTGTGGTGTTTGTGCTTTCGGCGCTAATGGTTACGAACATTCCGTTTGATGCCATTCCACGGCCGAGCCTGGCATATCTGCGACGCCATCCCTGGAAATCCATAGCCTATGGGATGGCGCTGTTGCTGATTGTCTTTTTGCAACAGATTGGATTGCTTCTGGTGCTGAGCGCGTATATTCTGCACGGCATCGGTCGGGCCGTGTACAACCTGGTGCGGGCCATTTTGAACGCGCCAGTAGAAGAGGTAGCTGAAGCAACCTACACCCAACCAGAAAAACGCGATGTTTAAGGCAACGGTAACCATCCGTCTTCGGCCTTCTATCCTGGACCCTCAGGGCAAGGCGGTGCATCACGCGCTGCAAAATCTGGGCTATCAAGCAGTGACCCAGGTGCGCATTGGCAAGGTGGTTGACCTGTGGATTGAAGCCGATTCCGCTGAAGCTGCCGAGCAGGTAGCGCAGGAAGCTGCGGAGAAACTTCTGGCTAATCCGGTCATGGAAGACTTTGACATAACGGTCACGCCTCTGAAGATCCCGGCGTCCGCTGGATAAATCTGCTGCCAGAGAAGCCATGGGGTTGCCGAACTTACTGGCCGAAGCAAAGCCGGTTAGTCCGGTTCCTGAGGTAACGGTCGAAGAAGAAACGCGGCTTGATGCGCCCTGGCGCGTTATTCTCTACAACGATGACGTTCATACCTTTGACGAGGTCATCTTTCAGCTCATGAAAGCCACGGGCTGTTCGCTACCCGAGGCCGAGGCGTTGACCTGGAAAGTGCATACCGAAGGCAAGGCGGCTGTCTACGAAGGATCCTTTGAAGCATGCTTTCGCGTCCAGGGCGTGCTCCGCGAAATCCAGCTCATCACGGAAATTCAGGGGTAATCAGGAGAAGATCAGGTAGGTTAGCTTGACCGTAAAGGCATTGTTGGGGAACAGCCGGAACGTGTCGCGCAACTGTTCTGGAAAAGTCAGGCGCTGGTACCACGAGTCCGGCTGAAAGGGGTCGGGACGGTCATAGGTATTTCGATTCTGGGTCCAGACAAGATAGAGCACCGATCCGGGACGGTATTCCCAACGCAGCACTACGTTGACTCGAAAGCTGTTGAGCACGAACTCGTGCTGCTTGGGATAAGCCGGGAAGGGCAGCAGGGTGTCTTTATCCAGGCGGAGAGCGGGGTCGGTGTAGCGCCCTCGTGCTAACAGAAGCTGGGCAAAGCTCTGCACGGAAAGCATAGGGGAGAACGTAAGTGTACTCCGCAGCGTGAATTCCAGGCGGCGCGTGTCCCGGAGTCCAAAGACAGCCACGTAGTAACGATCTTCAAAGCCAGGGTATGGCGAAACGCGGGCGGCCAGTTGTTCCAGAGGATCGCTGCCTGCAAGCAGATAAAAGTCCTCTGCGCTCAGCCGTGTGGGAGCGGTGCTTCGGGTACCAATGGCCCACCCTTCAGGCAGCCGCGCGAAGGTTTCGTTAGAGGCCCATCGTAACAGGTTCTGTTCCTGTTCAAAAGATAGCCGAGCGGTCAGGTCCAGCCAGGCTCGTGCGTTCCAGCTCAATTCCAGGCCGGTATTCAGCCGGCGGCCGCCTGCTTCGTCCAGTTCAGCTTCCAGGGAAGGTTGCAGGCGGGTGCGGCGGCGCGTATCGGTTTCATAGCTTCCCCCGATCATCAGGGTGCGCGGGCGGTAGATAGGACCCATGCCGCGTGACTCGTAGAGATCATATCCGCCCCAGAGATAATCGCCGCGCGCGCGAAGTTCGATGCGGGCAAAGCCGCGCGTCAGCGCAGCAGCACGCAAGAAAAAACCGCTGCCCAGGTACACATGGTCCCGATAGGAACGCTGATGCCAGGTGAACATAAAGGCATCTGCCCGCTGAAAGGGCCCAAAGGGACGGTAGTTGTTGAACTGATGGCCGAGACGGGCCCAGATCCGTTGTAGATCGTTTCGGCGAAGCTGTCCAACATCATTAACGTCAAAGCGGTCATCGAACCCGTCGAAGCCGGCCCCGTAGGTCCAGACGCCCTGCAGGCGTTCCAGGCGCAGCGCCATTGCCCAGCCAGTCAGGGCCGGTTGTTGTTTCTGTTGACGATGTGATAGGCTCAGGTGTCCACCAAAGCGGTAAGTATTGCCGCCAAAGCGCAGATCCCAGTCCGTACCGCCTGCCAGACTATAAGCCAGGTCTCCTGAAGCACGCGGGGAGAGAAAAAGCCCGGTCGCCATGAGGCCGATGGTTGAATACGGCCCCAGTTCCTGGCGAAGACGCCCCACCAGGTAATGCTGGCGCGGTTGGAAGTCGGCTCCGGTGGTAGCCCCCAGCAGACCCAGCGATAGCCCGCCCTCACTGCGACCTGAAATCTTGGCGGCAGCAATAATCGGTTCGTTGGCACCGATGCGCCGGCTGTAAAACAGCCGTCCTTCCCGGCCATAGGAGAAGCGAAAGATCTGCGTGCCCTCGGTGAAGAAGGGGCGCCGTTCTTCAAAAACCGTCTCAAACGCCGTCAGATTGAGCACGGCCGGGTCAACTTCTACCTGACCAAAGTCAGGATTGAGGGTCAGGTCCAGAATAAAATTGGAACTCAGACCCAGCTTCAGGTCGACGCCTCCATCGGCTTCAAGCGTAGACTGAATCTGGCCGTTTCGGAGCTGCAGACGGCTGCCGTTAGAGACCAGGTAAGGGGTAATCTGAAGATTTCGTCCCGGATGTAATCCGCGCAGTCCTGTCAGGTGGCCAAAGTATGCGACGGTACCCGCGCTACGGACAGCTCGCGGAATAAACGGCCATTCATCGACTTCGCTCAGGCGGGCAATATCGCGTCGGAAAAAGATGCCCCAGGTCATGGAATCGGCCCGGGGAAAACGCAGCATTGCATAAGGGATGCGGATTTCGACAGACCATCCGGAGTCGACGACAGCCACGGCCGCTTCCCAGACCGCATCCCAGGAAAGATCGGGTTCGCCCCGACGGCGGGGGGATCCGGTGCTGATCAGAATGCCATCGGCCAGCACGCCGGCTGCATTGACGGCAAACACGTACGCTGTTTTGCGGTCAAAGTACGAGTCAATTGCGACGGCAAACCAGTCGGCCTGGTTAAACTGGTCGCGCCGGCTCAGCAGGCGACGGATGCGGTGGGGTTCAGGATCGTACAACATGGCCCCAATGTAGATTGCATCAGGGCCGTAAAGAACGCGCACGGCTGTTGGAAACGTAGGCTCGGCCCCTTCCACCGGTTCGGTCTGGCGGAAGGCGGTAGCGGCCGGAGCTTGCTGCCAGACTGGCTCAGCCAGACGGCCATCAAGGCGCAGTCCGTGATTGAGCGGAATAGCACGCAAGGTGGGGGAGACAAGGGTATCAACCGAAGGCCTTCCCCCTATACCGACTAACAGTAGACTCAGTAACAGCACGTACATTGCACAAAAAGCGGTTTCATAGCCGATTGGCGTACGACTCGCCAGGATAATTCGTTGCTCTGTATGAATAATTTTAGCAGGGATTCAAATCACAACTCGGCATCTGAATAACCAACGCAGCCTTTCCGAAGTCGCTTCTCTATAGGAGCAAGGGGATACAGGGCGCAAAGAAGCAGGAACGGGCGCCTTGCCTGGTAGTGGCAGACCAGCCCGCCAGGCAAAGGCCAAAACGGATACGCTCGGTGTCGGGCAAGACCCCTGCAAGTTCTGCGCGTTGCAGGGTGGCCTGTTGTAAGCTGCATAACTGCATGAAGCCTGTGGCTTCCGGTTTATGGTCCGTGGCGTCTGGGATACCGGTCGCAAGGGCGCAGGGGGCTCAACAGAATCTGCCCGCAGATTCGTGCGCTCAGGCTGTCCGTCCGGGCTGTGTGGGAGAGCAATAGCAGTCTGCTCTTTCGGGACAGTATTCAGCAAGAGGGCAGACCAAACGGGCATGTCCCGCAACAGCCCGGTTTCGCTCATATGAGCGTCTGTGCCGAGCTGGCGCAGCAGTGTGGGCGTGTAGGTAGCCTGGCGACGGAGGACCTCGCCGTCGATCCACAAACGGCGAGTATTGCTGGGCCCGAGCCCATGCAGCAGTGGGACGGAAGCTCTGCTCTGGCAAATCTGAATCGATAGGGACGCTTAATAGCTCCCATACCTCCTTTTGCTTTTAGAGACACCCCATCCCCTTCCCCTTAGCACTGGTCGGACTGCATCGTGTGAAGCAAAAGATTTTGTCTGCTAAAATTCCTGGAATCGGGCCAGATTGCTCAAAGCCGCCGAATCAACCGGCGATCGTTCCCGATTCGGCTTTCCAATCAGCGTCTTCTAGCCGATTCAGATAAATTTCTAAATCTTGCAGCATCCACCTGGTCCGAGCACTTGTCAGTAGGTCTATCGCGCACAGGCAAAGCCTGCAGTCTTTCGACGATGATCTTCCCATACGGTTGCTGCGCGGCGTCTAACAGGACAGCTTGTAATGGATAAGCTGCCGTGGCTTTGCCTGGCGCATAGCTCCAGGAAACTAAGCGTTTCCCGGAAGGGTAGGGAGTAGCCTGTTATGAATTGCACACAGGTGTTATGAACAGCAAGGTTGGGGACACCTATCGGGTTGTTGTTGGAGAAGCGCGGGCTGAGTTGCGGGTAAAAGGTTCGCGTTTCCTGGCAGAGGTGTTTCCGGTAGAAACAGCAGAAGAGGTAGCAGTCGCCGTTGAAGCCGTGCGTCGTCGCGAACATGCGGCCACGCATCACTGCACGGCTTATCGGCTGGGACCGAGCGGTGAAGTATTTCGCTATAATGATGATGGCGAGCCTTCCGGAACGGCCGGCCTGCCTATTTTGCGGCAGATTGAGACGCGCGGCTTGACCAACACGCTGGTGGTGGTAACGCGCTACTTTGGAGGGACCAAGCTAGGACGTGGGGGGTTGATGCGGGCCTATGGAGAGGCTGCTGCCTCAGCGCTGGACCAGGCGCCCGTGGCAGAGCGCGTTGTTACGATTCCTTTTCGGCTGCGCTTTGCGTATGAAGACACGGCTCCCGTGATGCGTCTGATTGAACGCACCGGCGCCCGGATACGCAAAACGCACTACGATACGGAAACAGAGATGCTGGTTGACGTGCCGCGTGCGCAGGCGGTTGCCTTTCGCGAAGCATTTGTGGAAGCGCTGGCCGGACGCGGCTGCTGCGCGCCTCAACAGGAGTTGCCGCGCACAACCTGATCAATCAACCGCTGCATCCGAGCATGATGCGACCCTTCCCAGTAGATGCGCTGGCACGCAGGGCAGCGGTAAAACTCAGCGTGCTGCGCGCGAATGCCCGGCGGTAACTGATCTGCCACCGTTTCGGCAGCGACCGGTCTCAAAGGTACATTGCAACACATGCATCGGCTAAAGGGATTAATCAGATCATGCAGCGCAAAACGGTCCAGCACTTCTGCCAGTTGTGCCCTGGGGGCGGTGGCGCGTACGAAGTAACCGTAGCGGACGGCCTTTCGGGCCAGCAGCCGACGGTCGCGC